>CAZRWV010000131.1:0-3406 GCA_964603965.1 uncultured Candidatus Saccharibacteria bacterium | reverse complement strand
ATTCTCCCAGGAACTGATCGACAAGCGCCTGCAGGCGTTACTGGATGACTGTCGGCCATGATCGAGCTGTTCGACACTCACTGTCACACCCACGAACTGGTGCGTCGTCTGACGCCGACTCACGATAAGTGGTACTCCGACGGTGCTGAGCGCACACCCGAGGCGGTAATCGCCGCTGCCCACGAAGCCGGCGTTAACCGTATGCTGTGCATTGGCACGTCGCTCGGCGACAGCGAACTGGCCACCGAGTTTGCGCAAGACCGCGAAAATATGTGGGCTTCCATCGGTATCCACCCCCATGAGGCCGCAGAAGCCCTTGGGAAAGGCCATCTGGACGCATTTAGGGGCCTTGTAGAGGCCGATAAGGTGATAGCCGTGGGTGAATGCGGTCTGGATTACTTCTATGAGCACTCCCCGCGCGAGGCCCAAATCACCGTTCTAAAGGCCCAAATCGAGCTGGCGCTAGAGCATAATCTGCCGCTGAGTTTCCACGTGCGCGAGGCGTTTGACGATTTTTGGCCCCTGTTCGAGTCGTACCGCGGCGCGGGTCTGCGCGGCGTGCTGCATAGCTATACCGACAATCTGGCCAACCTGGAGCGGGCCATCAAGCACGGGCTGTACTTTGGCGTAAACGGCATTGCCACCTTCGCCCGCAGTGAGGCGCAACTGGCGGTGTATCGGGCCATCCCACCGGAGTTATTACTACTCGAAACCGATGCGCCATTCTTGACTCCCGTACCGTTCCGTGGTAAAGTGTGTGAGTCAAAACACGCACGTGTGACGGCGGAGTTTTTGGCCGACCTGCGGGGTGTTCCTCTTGCCGATCTGGCCGCCACTACCACCGTTAATGCCCGCGCTTTGTTTAAGGTATAAGACTATGGCTTTATCGAAAAGAATGAGGACAACAGTACGCAACCAGGCCGCTCTGGAAGAGCGTTTTCCGGCGCCCGTTATCCTGGAGCCGGGTGCGGTAAATGTTTATGCACCTGTGTCGCATAACGCAATTGTGCATATGTATAACGTAGCGCTGCCTACCCTTCAGGCGCTAACCAACCAAGAGGCCGCCGCGGCGCTGCAAGTTCAACTCGACGCGGCTGCAGCCGACCTTGATCGCAAGACGGGCGATACACAAGCGACAGGCGATGCGAACACGAATGCGATCACTCCCGACGATGCTTCGGATCATGAACGTGCTGCCCGAGAGTTGCTGCGGGAGGCGCTCGAAGATGCTTAAAAAGCTGCTCAGCATTGTGCTACCCGACAACGGTCAGGATCACGCTGCGCAAGCGTACCGAAACGTTATACGCCACTTTGCTCGCATGGGCGGTATGCTGTTTGGACCGGTTGCCGAAGGTTCTCGCCGTGAGTTCTTCTGCCTGGATGAGCACACCTGGATCTGGCACGAGGAATGGACGGATGTAAACAACATCCGTCATGCCCGGACTACTCGTTATGATGTTCGTCCCCATGGCATATTCAAAGCCCAAGACGGCCAGCCGTACCAGCCGCTGTCTGCCGAAGAGACCCGTCGCCTGTACACGGCTGCGTATCAATACGATCAAAACGTGCAAGCTACTGCCGCAACGCTGCCGGCATAAGCTACAATTATCCTATGATCTACCTAGACCACGCGGCCGCGACGCCCCTGGACAGCGAAGTATTGGCGGCTATGCAGCCGTTCTTTGCTGAGCAGTTTTACAACCCTTCGGCCACGTATCTGCCGGCGCAACAGGTGCGGGCGAGCCTGGAGCAGGCGCGGGCCGATGTAGCGGCGTGTTTGGGCGCGCGGCCGGGCGAGATTATCTTTACTGCCGGTGGTACTGAATCAGATAACCTGGCCATAACCGGTGTGATGCGTCAGTTCCCGGATGCCAATGTGGTGGTGAGTGCCGTGGAGCATGCTGCCGTGCTGGAGCCGGCCCGGCAGTTTGATTGCCGCGTGGCGGCTGTGGATGGACAGGGAGTCGTCGACCTGGACGACTTGCGGGCTCGCATCGACGACCGTACGGTACTCGTAAGTGTCATGTACGCCAACAATGAAGTCGGCACCATTCAGCCAATCAAGCAGATTGCGAATCTGTTGCAAGAAACCAAGCGGGTGCGGCTGGCTGCGGGCAACGTATTGCCCCTGTATCTACATACTGATGCCTGCCAGGCCGCGAACTATTTGGACCTGCAGGTGGCTCGCTTGGGTGTCGACCTAATGAGCCTGAACGGCGGCAAAATTTACGGTCCCAAGCAGAGCGGTGTGCTGTATGTGGCTGGTCATGTGCAGTTGCAGCCGGTGATCCGCGGTGGCGGCCAGGAACGTGGTCTGCACAGCGGCACCGAAAACGTGGCTACTTGTGTTGGTTTTGCGAAAGCGTTGCAGATGGCACAGGCCCGGCGGCATGATGAAGTGCGACGTTTGGGTGAATTGCAGGCTCTAGCGTTTCGCTTGATTGAAGAGCGATTGCCCGACGCCGTCATCAATGGCTCACGCAAGCACCGCTTGCCTAACAACATCCACCTAACGCTGCCCGGCCACGACAATGAGCGCATGTTGGTAGAGCTGGAACAGCGCGGCATCTTGGCCGCCGCTGGATCTGCCTGCAGCGCTAGCGACGAAGAACCCAGCCACGTCCTGCGGGCCATAGGGTTGAGCGACGCCGATGCTCAGGCCTCGCTGCGGTTTACTACTGGCCGACAGACGACCGAGTCTGACACCAACACCCTATTGGATGCTTTCGAAATCGTTGTAAAGAACGCAACAACATAATCTCCCTAGATTGCTGGCGCTAAAACAGAGACGCAGTGGTATACTGTACCCAGTATAACCACAAGCGTTGAGGCGCTATAAAGCAACAAACATGAAAACCGGTCGAATCCTATCCCGCGCAGTCGCCGGCACGCTGGCGCTCTTGTTGCTGTTGTCGGTGACGGTGCCGATGCGGACAACCGTTTGGGCGGCCGACGCCAAGTCGTCCGATAAAACCACCACCGACGCCAAACAAGCCACGGCCACCGGTGGCGGCAGCGTGCAAGGCTACGCGGCGGACAGCAAGCAGGCCTACGGCACCATTGTGCAACTGGCGGGCAGCGATGCTAAGAAGGTTGCACCGGCTACATCCAAAAACTTGCAGCAGATGTACGGCGTGGTGGTGAACCAGCACGAGGCGTATGTGGCTACGTCCGGCACCTACAGCGTGCTGGTGAGCACCCAGGGTGGCAGCGTCAAAAGCGGTGATTACATCACTATGTCGGCGATCGATGGCGTGGGTATGAAGGCCAGTGCCGACGAGAAAACCGTGTTTGGCCGGGCGGCCGGCAATTTTGACGGCAAAAGCAACAGCATCGGCAGCATGACGCTCAAAGACACCAGCGGGGCCAAGGACCAGACGGTGGCTATCGGTCTGATTCCGGTCGC
>CAZRWV010000130.1:0-3427 GCA_964603965.1 uncultured Candidatus Saccharibacteria bacterium | reverse complement strand
GATAAAACAAAAACCCGGCTCCTGGCCGGGACTTTGTTTGGTGCGGATGACTGGACTTGAACCAGCACGCCCGAAGGCATTAGCTCCTAAAACTAACGTGTATACCAATTTCACCACATCCGCATCTCGGGTGGTAACGGTGGTATTGTACTGAATCACGGCAAAAAAGGCCAGACGGGACAGACGCCACAAACGTCTTATGCAGTAGCTTCGAGCGCCTTGACCCGTACCTGCAGGTCGTCGACTTGACCAATCGTGGCGTCCAATTTATTTTCGATGCGGTTCGTCGTCGCTTCCAACCTCTCTGTTTTGGAATCTAGCCCTTCAATACTATCGTTGGTCTGATCGATACGTTTGTTGGTCTGATCAATGCGCTCATTAGTCTGATCGATCCGCTCGTGTACCTCGGCAAAGCCAGCCGCCGTACGCAGGTCGGATTCCTCGATCGCTTTATCCACTACGTCCTGGACGATGGTGCGAATAGCCTGCAGGTCGTCTTGAGTTAAGCTCATGATTATATTTTAGGCGGCACGCCGGCAGAAGACAAGCTGAGCGTCGCCGTAGTTTTTACACTGGAGCAGCGTCAGGCCGGGATAAACCGGCGCATCGGCACGGCCAGGCAGCGACACGGCGAACACGCCGTCAGGGCGCACATGCGCGCTCAAACGCTCCAACAGCTCGGGCTTGATCGCGTCGTACGGCGGATCGGCTAGCACTACATCGAACAACGCGTCAGGGTTATCGCGCGACCAGGTGGCGACATTCTGGCGGCGCAGTGTCATAACAGCACCCAGGTCCAAAGCGTCGATATTTTCGGCAATGGTCCGCCCCGCTGCCATATCAACTTCCACAGACAGCACGCTCGCCGCGCCCCGACTAGCCGCCTCGATACCGCACGCACCGCTGCCGCTAAAGGCATCCAGCACGCTCAGACCATCCAACGGCCCCAGTGTGTTGAACAGCGCACCGCGCACGCGGTCACTCATGGGGTGGGTACGGTGGGTGCGCGGACTGTCGAACGTGCGGCCACCCAAGCGGCCGGCGATCACTCTCATGCGCCGTACGCCTCGCGCGCCGCCAGATACCAGGCGATGATCACCATATTCACAATGCGCGGCACCAATGCGCGGCGGACTTGCTGGGCAAGGTGAGGCGTCCAACCTGATTTATAAAACCGGTCGTATATCTCCATATTCGCTACCTCTTTGGCCCGGGCCACGAACGTTTCGGCCAAGCCGTTCTTGCTGGCCTCGGCCAGTTCCGCTTCGCTCGGCTTGGCCTGACGGAATCTGAGCGGCATAATCATGGCGGCCACGCCCCACTCGAACGCAAAATGCGTGCTGATCAGCCCCTTATCACCCCACATCTGCCAGTTGTTACTCACCCGCTCGGGCAGCGTGTCGCCAGGCATCAGCAGCTTGTCTTTGGGGCTGGTGCGCGTCTCGATGCCCTCGCCGCGCAGCCGGAACAGCTCCGCTTCGTACGGATACTGATGTGCCGGGGTCAGGCCATCCACTATGCCGTGTGCCAGCCAGGCCGCCTCGAACGCCGCCCGCGTTTGGTTGCCATCCTTGAGCGCCTGCACCAGTTCGTCATAATTGTGCTGCAAGATGTTGATGATCTGCCGGTCCGATTCATCGGCGGGGTTGATAAAGTGCCACGGCTCACCCTGCGCCGGCGTCTTGCGCTTAATGCCGTCCGGCCCGTCGAAGCCTTCGAACTTGACGATCTCTTTGCGCGTCGGGAAATTGCGATGCTTTGGCAGCAGTGCATTCAGCTGATGCCGTGCCACACGGTCGATCTTTTGGTGTGCGCCAAACCAGGCGTCAAAACGCCTGAGGGGCTTAAGTGTAGTGCCAGCGTACATAGATTGAAGAAATAGGTTGAAGACCGATTAGCAAGTTCTAGTTCAAGTTCGTTACAGTTCGCAGTCTCTGAACGTGAGCCTGTAACTCTGTATATTTTACCAAATCTTCGCCCTTTTCAATAAACTGGGCAGCCGCCGAACGAGCCGCAGCGATCAGCTGGACATCAGTCAGGCGGGCCACGCGCAGGTCAAGCGCACCATGCTGCGCCAAGCCGTAAATCGCGCCCGGACCGCGTAGCTCCAGATCCAGCTCGGCCAGCTTGAAGCCATCTTGGCTGCTTTCCAGAGCCCGCAGACGGCGCGAGGGCGCACTGGAATCACTCATCAGCAGATAGCAGTACGCTTGGTGACCACCCCGTCCCACCCGGCCGCGCAGCTGATGCAACTGTGCCAGGCCGAAGCGTTCGGCGCTCATGATCAGCATCACGCTGGCGTTTGGCACATCAACCCCCACTTCGATAACTGTTGTACTAACCACAACGTCCAGCTCGTGCTGCACAAACTGCTGCATCACGGCGTTTTTGTCCTCTGGCTTCATCTTGCCATGCAGCAGACCCAGACGGTAGCCTTTTAGTTCTTTTTTACGGAACTGCTCGTACGTCGCTTCGGCGGAGTGTGCTTCCAGCCCATCCGATTCGGCGATCAACGGGCAGACTACGAACACCTGCCGCCCAGCGTCCAGCTCGGCCCAGATGGCCGTAAACATCGGCTCGGTGCTGTTGGGTGACACGATCTGCGTGCGGATGGGCTGCCGGCCAGCTGGTTTGGCGTTCAGGATAGAAATGTCCAGCTCGCCGTACAGTGTTAGCGCCAGGGAGCGCGGGATGGGCGTGGCGGTCAGCGCCAACAGATGCGGCATGTGACCAGCTTTGGCCATCAGACTCTTGCGCTGCTCCACACCAAAACGATGCTGCTCGTCGATAATAACCAGCCCCAGCTTTTGCATATCGACTTTCTCTTGGATAAGGGCATTGGTGCCCACCAGGAACCGTGCCGTGCCGCTGGCGATCGCTTCGTGCGCTTTACGTTTCTGGACGGCCGTCAGTGCTCCCACTAGTAGCGTAAGCTGTCCGGCCAGGCCAAGCGGTTCCAGCAGGCGATAAATCGTATCAGCATGCTGACGGGCCAGCAGCTCAGTCGGTGCCATAAACGCCACCTGATAGCCCTGCTGCAGCGCCATCAGCGCCGCCATCGTCGCCACTACCGTCTTACCGCTCCCCACGTCACCCTCTACCAGCCGGTTCATGGGGTGCATACCTTGCATATCTTGGTAGATTTGCCAGACGGCCTTTCTTTGCGCATCGGTCAGCTTGAACGGCAAATGTCCCACGAATTCTCGGGCCAGCTTTTCGTCGAACGGAATAGCTAGTGACTCGTCACCTGCCAGCTCTTGCTTGTTCAGCAGAGCCGCCAGATTCAGCTCAAAGACTTCTTCGAGCAATTCCGGCGGTACGTTGTTCGAGCGTTGCTGGCCGACATCGAAGCCATGCCGGGAAAGCACATATTCGGCGCGCTTCAGTGGATCGCGCAACGTGCGGTAGGCAGCATTCAGCAAGGAGC
>CAZRWV010000129.1:0-3467 GCA_964603965.1 uncultured Candidatus Saccharibacteria bacterium | reverse complement strand
ACCGACCCACACCGCATCTTTGGCGGGACCAAATATGATGAACGGGCGGTCGATGGTCACCACCAACGGCTTACCGTTAACTTTCTGACCGCCGGTGTCGCCGGCGGCAGTGGTAGTGTCCGCAATACGGAAGACGATCACTGTGTTACTGTCTGGCCCGGTGTCGTCGGTGATGGTGTAGGTACGGGCAAGTAGGGCATGCCGCCCTTGCTCAATTACGAGTATCAGCGAAAATGTACCGTCGCTTTGACACGGTGTGGAACCAACAGTCTGACCGTTATCCAGAATAGTAACGATCGTACCCGGATCCATTACCTCACAGGTGCCGCTTACCGACAGCCGGGCTTTGGTTACCACGGTGTTGTCGCCTGGGCTGGTGATGACCGACGCAACGCTGGGGATGGGGGCAGGGTTGCGGGCGTACACGGTGATCGTGTCGGCCGCCACGCGCGACATGATGTTCAGGCCCGCGATGAAGGCACTAGCCAGCACGATGATCACCGCCAGCCCTCGGTACGATGTGTGCCGGTGATGCAACACGCGCCCGGTGTGCCGGTGGTGTTGCAAATGGAGATGTTTGTGGAGGCGCGGCAGAGGTGCGGCGCCGCGGGCCTTAGGCATGTGCAACTCCCACCGCGGCTACGTCGAGCTTGGCAGCGTGTCTGGCCTCCAGCCAGACGATACCGCTGACGGCCAGCACTGTCAGGAACAGGCCGTATAGGCCCACAACAGTGCCTGCGCCAGGTAGGCTGCTCTGCGCCGTGGCAGTGGCCGGTGCTGCTGCGTTCAGGGTGGCAAAACTGGCGACAGCATAAGGCAACTGTGTGGAGTGCCGGCTGCCGTCGGCAACGGCCAAAACGATGTTGTGCGGCGAGTCATTGCGGTACTGATGGCTGAACTCTTGGTCACCGACCGCAGCTGTCTGGTTGGTACGCTGGCCGTCGCCCCAGTCGATAATTACGTTGTACGGCCCGGTGTCACCGGTGATGGTGCCGCTCCAGACAGCGGTGCGATCTGGCTGCAGCAGGGTAAAGGGTTCGGTTGGCTTGATTGTCGGCCCGCTGGCAGTCGCTGCCGTGCTGGTCTGTTTGGGTTGGTATGTCACATTCGCCACCATACTATCTGGCGCTTGATTGCCAGTAACCGTGTAGGTCTGCGCAACCAGACTGTGTGGCCCGGCCGCCAGCTTTACGGGCAGGGCAAAGTCGTTTGCGCTGTCGCAAACGGTGGAGCCGGCCAGGCTGCCATCGAGCATAACAGCTATGGTTAGCTGGGGTGAAGCGGGCGGGCAGCTGCCCACTACCAGCGTGCTGGCACTATCCAGCACCGCGCCGTCTGTCGGGCTGCTGATTACTGCCCCTGCGGCCGGCGCCGGTACTGCCACTATGCCGCCCACGCTCACCAGCGATCCGGCTGCTGCTCGTCCCGCCATAGTGATCGCTGCCATAGCTGCGGCCGTCACTGCAAATATCACCGCCAGCCCTCGGTACGATGTGTGCCGGTGGTGTAACACCCGCCCGGTGTGCCGGTGATGCTGCAGCTTCAGGTGCTTGTGCACCGCTTGGTGTGTGTTCTGTGCCGCCGTCGCGAGTTTCTTCATTTTTTATCTTTAGATTAGTACATCTATAGTATATCAGAGATATACTATTGGGTAAGGAGACAATCGAGACGCATGGCAGAGGATATAGCGCCGGAAACGGCACGCAAAAAACTGGCGGTGATTGACGGCAAGTCGGTGTTTTACCGGGGCTATTACGCCATGCCTAACCTCAGTACCAAAGACGGCACGCCTACTGGCGGTGTCTACGGCTTTGCCACCATGGCGCTCGAGGTTATTAAACGTCTCAAGCCCGACTACGTTGCCGTGGCCTGGGACAAGCCCAAAACCAACATCCGCCGCCGGCTCGAGCTGTATCCCGAATACAAAGCCGGCCGCAAGCCCGCGCCGCCCGATTTTTACGAACAGATCCCGGTGCTGCACGAGCTGTTGGAGGCCTTCGGCTGGCCGCTCTACGAGCTGGATGACTACGAGGCCGACGACATCATGGGCGCGCTCGCTGTGCAGGCCCGCGAGCAGGGGCTGGAGACGATGCTCATCACCTCCGACTTGGACATGCTCCAGCTGGTGAATGGCCATGTGCACGTCTACGCGCTCAAAACCGGCTTTAGCAACATCGAACTATACAGCCCCAAAACGTTCGAGGCCAAGTACGGTATTGGTGTGCATCAGTTCGTCGACTACAAATCACTGGTGGGCGATAGTTCGGACAACATACCTGGTGTGGCCGGCGTGGGCCCGGTGGCTGCAAAGAAACTCTTGGGTGAATACAAAACGCTCGATGGTATCTACGAAAATATTGACTTGGTTAGCGGCAAAACCCACAACCAATTGGTGGAGCACAAAGATATGGCCTACCTATCTCACAAATTGGCCGAAATCTGGACGGATGCACCGCTCAAGCTCGACCTTGCGGAGGTGGATGGTAGCAAAATCCAGCCCGCCAAATTACTGGAGCTGCTCGAAAGACTAGAATTCCGCAACCTGGCTCGCCAGCTGCCCGAGGTCATGCAAGTGGCGCTCAGCAACCACCAGGCCGCTAACGGCAGCGCAGGCGGGGCCGGCTTGCCGGGTGCCGGCAACATACGGCCGGGCAAAAACACCATCATTACGAGTGATGAGCAACTGCGTGCCGCCGACTTGTCGCATGCCAAGCAGTTGTATGTCCACGCTCGAGCCGCCGGCAAGCATGGCCGCGATCCGCAGCTACTCATTGTGAGTCCCGACGGTCAGGATACCTACACACTCGATCTGCGCCAGGTAAGCGCTGAAGCGGTCGTGCAAAAATTGCACAACTCGGTGCCACTGATCGGTTACGATCTGAAAAGCACGCTCAAGCTGCTCATCGAACTTGGCGTTACCGAACTCCCGCCCGTTGGCCACGATGTGCTGATTGGCGCTTTCCTGATCGACTCCCTCCGCCGCGAGCAATCGCTGACTGGCCTAGCTCAGGCTGACCTTAGTTACAACGGTGCGCCGTTCGAAGATCTGGATGTGGAGGAGCTGACCGCTCGTGCGGCCGAGATTATCGCTGTTATTCACGCGCTGCACGATCTGCAGGCCAAACGGCTGCACGATCTGCCCAAGCTGCCCGAACTGGCCACTGACGTTGAATGGCCGGTCATCCCCGTGCTTGCTCGCATGGAATACCGGGGCATTCAGCTGGATACACAGTACTTGCGGGGCTTCTCGGACGAGATTAGCGGCACCATTAGCGACCTTGAACAAGAAATTTACGGTCATGCTGGCAAGGAATTTAACATCGGCAGCCCGGCCCAGCTGGCTGACATTTTGTTCGATACGCTGCAGCTGCCCACGGCCGGCGTCAAAAAGGGCAAAACCGGCTACAGCACCGCTGCCGACCAGCTTGATAAACTTCGCCCGCTGCACCCCATCATCGACCTCATCA
>CAZRWV010000128.1:0-3532 GCA_964603965.1 uncultured Candidatus Saccharibacteria bacterium | reverse complement strand
GCGCAAAGTAATCAGTCGTTGTTGGGCGCGGGAGCGCTCCATCACAATGCCTTTGGCGGCAAGATTTGGCGTTATTATCTCCAGCATCTTGCCGAGCCGTGGCGCATCCCTTGGCCAGTGTCGGCTTTGGCTGATACCCAGCCTGAACCCTACCGGGCTAAGCAGGGCATGCAGCGCGGACGGTGTGCCCGTCCACGACTCCCGGTCTTGCATAAATTCAACTACCGCCTGGGCAACCGGGTTAGCTTCAATCGCCTCGTCATGCTGCGTAGCGATATTGGCCCGGTAAGCCTGTATGAACGTCTCACCGCCGTACCCCGCCGCTTCAGCAATGGCGTAGCCCCAACGGGCAAAGTCGGCCATCCGGGGTAGCTTATCCAACTGCACAGTTGGGTACAGTGCAAGTGCCTTAACAAGCACGTCAAAGGTTGCACCCAGTATGCCCGGCAGATCGTGCTCAAACTCATCCCAAAAAAGCCGTGACGGCTTGCGCTTGTCGTCGCTGATACGGTCTAGGTGCATCAGGATTGAACGGTCTAGCAAGTCAGACTTATACACCACCTGATTAACGCCGTTCAGAGCGATAGTCCGCTGGAAACGGTAGATAACATCGTCATCGTCCGTATATAGCCCGCGCTTGCTAAAACTGCCCCCGGTCACGGCTCTGGCCAGAGTGTCGGAAAACCACTCAGGCATTGCCGAGAGGTTGTCATAAAACAAGAAGTAATGATGGTGGGCAATTTGGGCAAACTCACCCTCGTTGTACGGCAGTGACAAGCCCTCCCTAAGCGCCGACGGGTCAAGCAAGTCTTTCATAATCATCATCGGCGTCGTTTTACCGGCACCCTGTATGCCATGCAGTATCAGGAGCGGGTGCGGGTAGTCTGGAATAAAGGCCGCAACAACACAAACCAGGAACAGCAGGCGCTCGGCTTCGTCCACGATGTTAACGTACCTAAGAAGCGTCTGCAGGTCTCCGCCGCGCTCCGGTATAACCTGAGGCTTCTGGTGTGAAAAACGCCTGAAAATAATCGGCGGTTGGTCAGTGACCTGCCACTGCTTGCGCGTAATGTGCACGGCACTACCGCCGAGGTCGTACCATAAGCCCTCATCGTTATACACGCTGCGGACTCCCAGTGTATGCTGCTCGCCATCAAACTGGGCGCGGGCCGCCAGTGTCTCCACCGCGCGGCTGACCGCATCAGTGCTAGGCACCTTGCCAAGCTGCGTATACCCATACCACGTCATCCATTGCCGGGTGCTTTTTGACTGGACTTTACTGACGCTGCTGCCGTTGCCGTCGTAAGCAATATGCGGCTCGTTATACTGATCGTGGAACAACGTCGCGCCGCTGGCTTCAATAGCTTGCACTAATGCTTGAGCGGTCGGCGCGCTGCCAGGCGACGTGGATTTAGCAGCCAGGTCATTCCCGGCGCGTTTCCTTATGCTGTCCCACACCTGCCGCAACTCATGCTCCGGGAGTGACGGCTTGTTATGTGCAAGGTTCCACGCTATCAGCATTGGCCAACCGGCAGCCGGATTGCCCGTGCTTAGCAAATAGCCCGCCACCTTGGCGGCCATGTCGTTACGGGTGCCCTTATCATTATCCTGGGCCAATAGTTTTTCCCAATCATTACCATCGTGGGCCTCGGCTTTTGCCGGGACAAGGCTTTGCAGTATCCAGTCAGGAATATCAGCAAAGTCAGCCGCCTCTGGCGCTACCGACCATTCATAGTGGTTGCCGGACTTGTGCAGAGAGGGTGGTGCAACAACGTAGCCGCCGTCGCCACGTATATCAGTCAGCTCCCGGAGCTTGCGGGCCGAGTTCTTGACCTCATAGCCGGGGTGCTTGTAGTAAAAGTGCCAGCCGCCTCCGCCGGTCTTTGATATAACGGTGGGCGTCAGACCCTCCGTAGAGCCACCCGCCTCCACGTCCACGACTACAATGCCCGATATGCGGCCGGTCACGATTGCAATGTTCGGGTTCTTGAACTTTGTCCATCGCTCGATCTCTTCGGCAGTCGCCATGCGGTGCTGATACGGTTCCCACTTAATCAGGGGCTTCTTATCCGCTCCAACGGGTATGACAGAGAGGCCGCGCTCAATGTAGCCGGTTGCCAGTTTTATAAATCGTTCCGGTGTCATGTTATTCTTCATCCCCCGTATCGGTGCGAGTAGGGCAGTGTTTGCGCCCGGTAATCTCAATCAGCTCGGCGAGTCCAAGCAGCTCCGCTTCAGCGGTCTCGGCAGGAATGGCATAACCAAACTCTGCCAGGTGAGCCTGCTGAAACTGAGCAATGAGGTTCTCGCTAAGCCGCATGATTATTGCCCGCTATACACCCGCGACTTAAGCATTTTTATGTTCTCGGAGTAGGTTCGCGCCCTCACATCCAGCGTATTAGCCCAGTAGGCACTAACCGCACGCTCAAGCTCTCCAGTCTTGATAAACAGAAAATAAGCCGGGCCACCTGCACTACGCTCTATTTCCTGCAGCTCAAAGCCGCGACTTACTAGGGCAGCGCCAAGTCCAAGGTCTCGGACGCCAACCGTCGGCAACACTTCACTCATCTGCATTTCTCCCTAAAAACTAATAATGCCCCCAGTCTACGGGGGCATATTCGCTATAGATTCGGCGAAGATTCGGGGGGTTATTCAGCGGGTCGAATTTTCAGCATCCAGCCTCTGCCACGTTTGTTCGTAATGCAGTTCTGGCTGTTGCCGATTGCAGCGTTCAGTTTTTTACGAGTCTGCGATATTAGCTTACTGAGGTTCGTGTGAGTTGTTCCGTCGCTAAACACGTCGGCTAAGGGGTCAGTAAAAGCGTCGTCCGACCGCCACTCCTCCGGGCGCACCAGAAACACCCGCACAACAGCAGCCTCTTTGGGCGTCAGGTCTATAGTCAGCCCCTTGTAGCTAATCGACTCGTCCCGGTTAGACCGCAGCCCGTTGTATTCAACCTCCTGCGGCTCTTCATCGCTTGTAGGCTCCGACGACCTGGCGGCCAATTCCAGCGAGCGCCGAAACTCCACATCAGTAATCTTAACATCAGCAAATGGCTGAGCGTCATCTGCATACAAGCCGTCCATACTCCTGTCATAGCCAATGTGCACAATCCTTGCTACAGGATGTTCCGACAGTTGCAGAGATAGCACCAGTTCCCAGAAAGGCGTGCCGTAAATGTCATTATTTGGCGTGCCGTAAATATCCTCCATCGTAACGCGCTGGCCGTCTTTTGGGTTCAGCCTGTAGGCGCGCGCCAGGGCGTCAAATAAAAGGCTTTGCTGGCGCTGCGCACCTGCAGGCAGTTTAGCCGCGAGCAGGGCAAGTTTATCGCTCTGCCATTTTTCCAGATACTCAATCAGAGCATCAGCAGCCTTTTGGGTGTCGATTGCAACAATCCCGAACTGGCCCGCACCCAGCTTCTCGTATTTGATGTAACCCTCTCTTTCATACTCCTGAAGCGTCAGCTCAATCACATGCACATCGTCGCTGGCGAAGTATGGCTTAAAGAAAACCAGCGTTACTACCGCAC
>CAZRWV010000127.1:0-3543 GCA_964603965.1 uncultured Candidatus Saccharibacteria bacterium | reverse complement strand
ACACCTAATCGTCCACCTGGCTTGAGTAGCTCTACCCACAGCGGCAATGCCGCTTTTAGTAGTTCCAGCTCGTCGTTCACGGCAATGCGAATCGCCTGAAACGTCTTTGTAGCCGGATGGATCTTCGTTCTATAGGACGGACCTATAGATGCTTTTACCACTTGGGCCAATTGGCCGGTTGTGGTCAAAGGTCGTGCGGCCGCAATCGCCCCAGCGATGCGTCCAGCCCGCGGATCTTCACCATACTCCCGGATAATCCGTGTCAGATCATCCATACTGTAGGTATTCACCACGGTCGCGGCATCCAGCGTCTGCGACTGGTCCATCCGCATATCCAGCGGACCGTCCAGTGCGAACGCAAATCCCCGTTCGGCCCTATCAAGGTGCGGCGACGATACACCCAAGTCCGCCAAAATGATATCGAACCGCTCGCCCGCGGCAACAAGTGCCTGGGAAGCGCTCAAAAAATCCCGCTGCACCAGCCGTGCGCCCCGCCGTTCGAAGTCTGCTAACGCCGCAATGGCATTAACATCCCGATCGACCAGAACCGCCGTACTGTAAGCATCGGTCCGTTCCAGCACTGCACCCGCGTGCCCGCCGTACCCGGCCGTCAGATCGAGGTATGATTCCCCGCCCGCTGGCGCCAAATACTGCAGCACCGACTGCATGAGCACCGGAACATGCTCATTCTGTGGTTTGGTGTGCATATCGCACTATTGTCGCACATGTTGCCGCACTTGCGCGCGTCTTCATGTACATTTTTTATTTTTGTTTTGGTGTTTGTTTTTGTTTTTATCGTCTCCGCGCCCGCCTTCGGGTCGCACCATAGATAAATTCTTTGACAAGGTCACCTATTCAGCAGCCAACTGTTTGTTTTTCTAAAAAGTTTTTGTTTTTGTGGTGCTCCAAGGACATCGATTGGAAGTAAAGATGCTTAAAAAATTTAAGCGAGACTTGTCCATGGGACAAGTCAGAGATACTTCCGATTTCCAAGGAGCGATTTGAGAGACTTATGTGTGAGGTGGAGTTTTGGGAGGTGTTTTATGGAAAGAACGAGGGTTTTTTAAGCGGTTTTAGCGCCCTCTCTAGTCCGCTTGTTGACTGCCGAATAGCTGACTTTGTCTATTCGGTTATGCTGCCTAATTGTTAATGTGCCGTACAACTTCACGTCAGGTATGTCTACGACATATCCACCGCCATAATCCGCCAATATTTGCCTACGCTTACGGCCGAGACTTCCTTGTCGATCCCCGCATAGTCCAGCAAATGCTGTTCCAGCGTGATCCGCCCCTGCTTGCCGTCGAGCGTCTGCTCTATCTTCCCCATCCGGAACTGGACGTTCAGGTCGGCGGTCCGCTCATCCAGGATGTCCCCTTCGAGTCGCGGTTCTACCAGCTGAACCCAAACATCTTTGGGATAGAGGTGCAGATATTTGCCAAAGCCACGAGTGATGACTGCCCCGCTGTCGAATGCGTCGCGAAGTTCGGTCGGTATGGTTAGCCGCCGTTTATCGTCGAGCTTTCGCTGGAAGTAGTCCACCTGTGTCATTGGTTTAAAATTTGTAAGTTGCTAGTGAGTTTTTTGTTTTTGTTTGGTGCGGGTAGGGCTCTTTAGCGCTACCTACGATTACCCACTAACAAGAGTGTACTACCCACTACCACCCACATACAAGTACTTTCTAGAGTATTTTAGGGTTTGACACCCGCCACTTTTCCACAGATTCTTGCGCCACGCGCAAACGGCGCTATATATAGCGCCGTCACCCGTCTCTATACCGCTAGTGCTCCGCCTTAGCCGGACGAAGCACCCTGCCCTATGTCTACTTGCCACCGAACGTCGCCACGCGCGCGCCAATATTCAGAATAATCGGCGCATGCCTCGTCTCGGCCTCACGCATGTGCACCGAGTCCATCACCGCTTCGCTCATCGGCAAAGCCTGCAGCGCCCGCAGCATCTCGGTACTCGTCTTAAAGCTGGTCAGCAAAATGGCTGCAATCGCCACAAACATGCTCACATGCCAGTGGACTGGATGCAGCTGCCGGTGCAGCGTTTTGTTTTTTTGCGTAGTTTTCATATGTTTTACTATTTGTTTTAGAAACAGTAAATACATTGTAGCAAAACATTAGCGGTTTGTCAAGATTGTGTCCGAGTTCATTGCATAAGTACGTGCCGCCCTTGACAATAATGATAATAGGGAGTAAAATATATTGCCGTAAAGGACACATTATGACACGACGCAATAAGACTACAACTACCACCCATACAACTGCACGACCTGAAGGCCTGACTCACAATCCAACCACTTCCCTGAACATCCTCAGGCAAGTGATTGACGCTGCAGAGATAGTCGAACAAGATATGGACGGGACGACGGTCAGTTGGGATCGAATGGTAGCCGTACCCGTAATGCGCATTGCGGTAGATATAGAAAAAAGCCTGTTAAGGCCTAGGTCATCGGCTAAAGAACGCCAAACGGCCGAGCGCGGAGCCCTGGCGCTGGCAAGATTAATCCCAAGCCTAACTGTCCACTACATGCAAGACCAGACTCCCCAGAGCGGCTCTGAAGCGAGTGGCAGCGAAGATGCCAGGGAGAGCGGACCCGTATCGCCCGTATTGGGCGCACGTTTTGAGGATATTGACCGCGTAGGCATCGGCCGTTCAATCGCAGTAATGCCAGCTTTCGGCCAGGACTTCAACAAGACTGTCGTACTCGTAGACGGTGACGAATTCGATCCGGAAACCGAGCCCAACTCAGACCTCGCAGCCGCGGCAATGGTTATGAGCTCGCTGCACGCCGAGGCAGTCCGCGAGCTCAACCGACGCCCGGGCGTCACCCAGTAAACCGCCGCCTAACATTCGGACACTCGTCCGCGTGCAAAACACCGGTCCCATGACCGGTGTTTTATATATACGAATTCCACCTAATCCAACGATCGACCAAGCCGAGACTGGCCCGACGGCACCACAGAGGCGACTCTCTTAGCGCTTGCCGGCAGGCCATCAATTACGCCTCGGATCTTTTGCCACTTATGATTGACATGCAGGTCGGTAGACGTCCAAAAGTTGATAGACTTCAGTAGGATCGCCCCGAACTCGTCGTCCCGGCTCAGTAGGTCCATCACTACCGGAAGGTCCTCTGCAGGCACAACCAGCAAACTGGCATACGTTTCTGCCAGCGCACGGTTTACCAGAGCCTCGTCCGGCTGTACGCCATCCCGAAGGCTTTCCTTACATTGGTTTCTGGCGTCGAAGGTCGGCACTACTTGGTCGCGCAACGGAACGGCACCGGGATCCTGCTCACCCACACCATCAAACGCTCGGTAGTGCGCTGCGCCGAGCGGAATTAGTATGTCGGCCCTGCCCTGTCCTTCCGGTCGGCGTTTGCGGCCGAGTGTTCCCACAGCACGCAGTGGAGGTGTACGTCGGTGTCTGCGACTCGTCGCTCCTCAACCAAAAATAACGGCTGCGTGGCCAGCTGCCCTGCGGTTTCAGCTATCGAGATAGGTTCCTCTGACACGTGTTACGCGGTACCCTGCCGTTTGG
>CAZRWV010000126.1:0-3563 GCA_964603965.1 uncultured Candidatus Saccharibacteria bacterium | reverse complement strand
GGGTACGAGAATGCTACACTGGATACCAGTGTCCTATATGTTTAGGAGCCCGACCATTTATCAGGGGCTATCTAACCGTAGACTTCCAGGGCGTCGGAAAGCGTAGCAGGGTAGGGAATCTTGGATGTGTCTCTTGGATGTTTGGATGAGTTTTCAAAAGCTCTCAGTCGATCAATAAAGTATGTGTAGGCTAGGCGGGGATCGGGGGTTTGGGCGAGTCCTTCTAAAAATGTTCGACGATAGGGTGCTAAACCAGGTGTAAGTGCTAGGTTAAACAAGCGCACCGGCAGGGATGATGCCAGGCGGATCTCGGAGAATACAGACAAGCGTGCACGAGCCAATTCACCCCCGTCTTCGTTGGCTATCCGGCCCAAGAATGCGCGCGCGGACAGTACGTCTATGCCGTGTCTTTTTTCATCATCGGACATCATGTCGGCTAGTCCGGCGATGCTTTGTAGAGTTTCTGGATCAGTGGAGACGGTTGCCCAGTCGGTCAAGTTGTCGATCTGTGTTAACTGGCCACCAGCCTGCGACAGCTCCCGGTATCGAGCTAAACGCTGGGCGTTGCCAATCTCAAATCCGGCTAGCCTGCGCAGGAATTCGTGACTAATGGGAAAGGCTTCGGCGTTAATGGGCAGGGTAGTGAGCGGACCTTCGGGCGAGCTAAATAGTTGCTGCATGAGCGCTCGGTATCTTTGCTCGGGCCCATCTCTTCTGTCTGCTCCTGCAAACCCTGACCAGTTCGAGAAGCTTACCATACCGCTTGATAGGTCGGGCCGCATCTGTAAATCAAGCCTGTCGGTATCCACAAAGACCGTCAGGTCAAGGTCCTTGGGGTCAGACCGGCCTTTTGTGGTTGAGCCAAAGGCCGTAGCGCCCACGATCGCAGGATCTGTTACCGCGGCCTCGGCTAGTCTGTCTTGAACGAAGCGATAGTCCGAGGCAACTACTTCATCTTCTGGTATGACGAAGCGCGGTATCTGATCACCGTCGTGTTCCAATATGGACGGGTGCTCAAAGTACTCAACTGAAGGGGCGTTTTCATTTCTGCGCATTAGATCAATAGTAACATCAAAAAGACTTGTCATCTGGTGCGCCAGACCGGATGGACGCTTCGCTACTGTCTTCGCGCCATGCTCGGTGCAAGCACCTGCGCGTGGCGCTTGCCATCGAACCGGCGATCCACGCTCACTGCGTTCGCTGATCGTCGGTCCAAATCGCTGGAGCAGGCCAAACAAAAAACGCCACCGTTGGTGACGTTCTTTGTTTGGCGGGCCGTAGCGGAGCAGGTATGGAACTATTTTGCCAATGGCGATATTCTGATCGGCAGCTCCGTAGCCTCTCATGTGCTCGCCTAGTTGGCCAACAGTCGAACGTGGGCAATGATTAGCACCAGCGACAGCAGGCAGAAGTACACGTGCTGGACAATCCAGAAGCCGCTGAATTTACGCCACTTGAACAGTGTAGCCACGAGCGCAGGTGTCAGCCAGATAGGCACGGCCAATAAAGGATTGAGCCGAGCGATTGGGATAATGACGGTGGCGTACAGCAAGTAAAACAGCGCCATTGGCCAAGCTGTTGCGGTGTGGCTGTTCAGTTGCAGTGTTGTGGCGGCGTTGCTTTTGTTTAGGGTGAGCACTTCCAGGACATCAAATACTGCGGCGGCAATCAGCAAGCAAGCGGCCAGGGGATGACCGTTCGGCAGTAGAAAGCCCAGCGCAAACACCACCATGACCGCGGACGAGGAACTGTGCATGAGTCTCTGGGTACGCAGTAACTGGGGCGTTTCTGTAGCGTGTTCACTAATGCTATGTGGCCGGTTGTCTTTGCTGCCGCGGGCCAACAAAAGGCTGTGCCAAACATTTACCCAGACTAGGGGTAGCAGCGACAAGATTATCAGAAAGGTATTCATTGCAGCAGTGTTTATGTGGCGGTTTGTTGGTGACTATCAGATAGTATCATAGACGATTAATCAGCGGCTATTTGCTATGCTGGGTGCATGACAAAACACATAGTCGTTATTGGCGGCGGCTTGGCCGGTACGTCTGCCGCTCATTCCCTGGTGCAGCAAGGCTACAAGGTTACAATTGTCGAAAGGAACAACTACATAGGTGGCCGTATGCATTCCCACCTAGTCGATGGTGCGGCCGTTGAGATGGGTGCTGGATTCATAATCAAGACCTATACCAATCTCCTGTCTTTTTTGGCAACGAACGGACTGTCGACACGACTCTACCGCCAGCGTAGCAAGTCAGGCATTGTGCGCGACGGTACCATACTGATGGCCACACCCAAAACGCTTGCAGGTAACGCGGCCCTGTCGTGGCGGGCAAAGCTCCAGGTTCTGCCGCTCCTATCGAAAACAATTGCGGCCTGGCCTCATCTCGACAACCATGCACTTTGGAAAGCTGCCGCATACGATGAGCAATCCGTCGCGGAAATGTTCAGCAGCAGGGGCGGCAAGGAATTATTAGAGTATGCCATACAACCGATATTGAACGGCTATTGCTACTGGACGCCCGAACAGACCAGCAAGGCTATGCTACTCGGTATATGTCAGGCAGCCTTTTCGCACGTAACCTACAAAGTAAAGGGTGGCCTGCAGCGCATTCCTGAAGAAGCGGCAGAGGGCAGCACGGTTTTGCTGGAATACGCGGTTAAAAAGGTGCGCGTCAGCAAAGATGGTTCATACCGTATAGACATCGAACATGGCAGCAGGCAAAGCACTCTTCAAGCAGACGGCATTATTTGCGCCACTACCGCGTCGGTTGTTCCCAAGATATTTCCTGATCTAAGTAAGCGCCAGCGGGACTTTTTCGCATCAATCCGGTATTCATCAACAGCGCTTGTTGTCCGCACCTATCGCCGTGAACAAACGAGGGGCGACAAAGCCATAGCCTTCCCACGAACGGAAGGCACCGGTCTGTCAACTGTTACGGTCTCGCCCGAGCCGGGACCGGGTGACGTAGCTCTTGCCGCCGTTAAGGTGTATGCATCGGGTGCAGCCGGTAAAAAGCTCTGCAACGAATCGGATGACTCCATTACAATGGCCCTCACAGCAGCTATGAAGCCGGTGCAGGGAGCGGTACTGGCACCCAACTCAAAACCCTTGGCTACATTCGTGCAAAAGTGGCCAGAGGCAATACCTATGTTCGACGTAGGCCACTTTAAACGCTTGCGGGCATTTGAAAACGGGGAAATTGAAGACCCCACACGGGCCATAGCTTTCGCTGGCGACTACCTGGGCGGCCCGTTCATGGAAGGCGCGTTTACGACTGGACGGCTTGCAGCAGAGAGATTGCGGGTTCGGTTAGGGGATTAAGTCAGGGGGTGAGCGGCCACCGGATGAACGCTGCGCTATTGTCTTCGCTCTGTCCTCGAAGCAAGCTTCTGCGGGCGGAGCTTGCCATCGAACCGGCGATCTACGTTCACTTCGTTCGCTGATCGCCGGTCCAAATCGCTGGGGCAGACCAAAGTAAAAGGCCCAGTCTTGCGACTGAGCCTTTTACTTTGGCGGGCCCGACCGGATTCGAACCGGCGATCTCCTCCGTGACAGGGAGGCG
>CAZRWV010000125.1:0-3579 GCA_964603965.1 uncultured Candidatus Saccharibacteria bacterium | reverse complement strand
ACGGTGAGCTGTTTGTAACCCCCAAGAGCGGACAAAAACAGCACGCTTACATCAAAAAAGACCAAGGCCTCCGCATCAAAGACCACCAAGATCCCAGCAAAAAGATGAGCAAGAGCGATGAGAGTGGCAAGGGGATTATCTTCTTGGGCGACAAGCCCGAGGAGGCGGCCAAGAAGATCAACTCGGCAACAACCGACAGTCTGGGCAAGATTGATCCCGTTAACCAGGATCAGCCTGGCATCAGCAACCTGCTGCAGATTCTGGCACTCACTACTGGCCGCAGATTAGATGAGGTCACGGCTGAGTATGTCGGTCAAGAGCAATACGGCTCGCTTAAGGGTGTCACGGCCGCAGCGGTTGGTACGTTCTTGGGTGTCTTCCAAGCTCAGCTGTCCCAGGTGGACGACGCGGCTCTACTAGCCAAGCTCGAAGCCGACGAAAAGCAGATGAACGAGATCGCCGGTGCCACACTGCTGAAGGTACAAAAGGCCGTTGGCCTGAGGGCGTAGGCCGATGAGCAACCTAGAAATCAGCCGCGCCCAGCGCCTAGACCAAAGAGTAATCGAGCTCGTGCCAGCCCTGAGCCGTGGCTTTGCCGCGCGCCTGGTGGAAGAAGGCAAGGTGACCGTGAACGGCCTGGCCGTGACCAAAGCGGGCTACAAACTGCGCCCCGACGACGAAATAGCAGTCGATTACGACGCCACAGAGCTAGAGCAGATACCCGACATCGACCTGCCGGTGTTATACGAAGATGAATCAGTGGTGGTTATCAATAAGCCAACAGGGGTGCTCAGCCACAGCAAAGGCGCCTTTAACCCCGAAGCCACGGTGGCTACTTGGCTCCGCAGTCGATATCTGGCGGACGGCCCCACCGATAACCGGGCTGGCATCGTCCACCGCCTGGACCGCGCCACGAGCGGTGTGATGATCTGTGCCAAGACCCCTGAGGCCCTTAGCTGGCTGCAGAAGCAGTTTGCTACCCGTAACGTCAAAAAGACCTATGCTGCGGTTATTCAGGGCCACATGACCCCTACAGAGGCCGTTATAGATATGCCCATCGGTCGTAACCCCAAGGCGCCGGCCACCTTCAGAGTAGATGCCCAGGGCAAGCACGCGCTGACGGCGTATCAGACGGTTACGAGCAATAACAGATACAGCCTGCTAGAGCTCAAGCCCGAGACTGGCCGTACGCACCAGCTGCGCGTCCATCTGGCCCACCACCATCACCCCATCGTCGGCGACACACTGTACAACGGCGAAGCGGCCGAGCGATTGTATCTGCACGCCGAGCGACTGGAGATCACCATCCCCAAAGGTCACGAGCGCAAGGTGTTCGAAGCACCGCTACCGCCCGAATTCCTAGCGAAAGTAGGCTAAAAGGGATGAACGATCAGCTGCAAGCGTTTCTCAAAAAGCCGTCGCACGCATTGCTAATCAGCGGCCGGGCTGAAGACACGGCGGCAGCAGCCGAGGCGGCCATAGACCACTTGCTGGGCGATGATCGTACCTACACCCGCACCATCGCGCCAGAGAAAGACAGCATCGGCATCGAGCAAATCCGCGACCTGATCGCCTTCTTTCGCCTAAAGGTCCCTGGCCGGGCCGCCATCCGCCGCGCTGCCATGATTCAACAGGCAGAGAAGATGGGCGCCGAAGCCCAGAACGCGTTACTCAAACTGCTCGAAGAACCACCGACTGATTCCGTACTGATTCTAACCAGTGAGCAGCCGCGCAAATTGCTGGCCACCATCCGCTCGCGCGTGCAGCAGATCCACGTCAACGGCACAGCAGGGGCGCCAGACGGCGAGGCAGTCCAATTGGTCAAACAAGTCCTGTCTGGCACGTCGTACGACCGTCTGCTGCTGGTCGACGGCCTGGCCAAGCAAAAGGATACGTTGCCGCTGTTCGTGGACACGCTGGTGACCGTGGCCGAGGCTAGCCTGGTGGCTGCTGCCGGCAAGAAAGCACCGACGATCGGCCGCTGGCAAACCGTATTGCAGGCCGCCCACACCGCTCAGGACGCGCTCGACAAGAGCGGCAACGCCAAACTGGTCCTTACCGAGCTTATGCTTGCCCTGTAAATATGGTATACTAGAACCCATCGTATGTACGAGCTATTGATCGTCGCGGCTTTCGGCATCCTGGGTATTATGAACACCCGGCTCCATGTGGATGAGTTCAACGACGTCTCCCGCAAGGTAGGCGACCGCATGGGTAAACTATGGGACATCGCCCACCAGGGCATGCGCGAAAACCGCTTCTTGCGCGCCGAAAAGGCGCTGCTCACCATCCTCAAGATCGACGAGAAAAACGCTGCTGCGTATAACCGTCTGGGAATTTTGTACGCCAAGCAGCGCGAATACCGCGACGCAATCGACTGTTTTGAAATCGCCAGCAGCATAGAAGCCACGCCGTCATCCCTGCACAACCTGGGGCTCATTTATTACGAAACCGAAAACTACGAAAAGGCCGGCATCGCCTTTGAGGCCGCGCTCAAGCTAGAGGAAAGCCTGGCCGCCCGGCACGTAGCCTACGCCAAGGTGAACGAAAAACTCGGCAACGAAAAGCTGATGTTCCAGGCCCTGGAGCGCGCCGTTGAGCTCGAGCCCAACCGCGAAACTTACACGCTGCTGATGCAGGCCTACGAAGAGCGTGGCATGCAGTCCCAGGCCGACATGATCGCCGAGAAGCTCAAGAAACTGATCGTTCCCTCCGGCCGCCCGCACCGCATTCTGCGTCCACGTCGCGTTGTTATCTAACATGCCTGTGAGCTCTCTCGCAGTCACGCGCCGACGCCTCTGGCATACTAGGGCCGTAAAGCGGAGGTGTCACACCATGGGAACACGCGAACTCGTCAAAAAGGTCCAGCACTATTCCGGCTTTTCTGATCAAGAGTCGCAGAGCGCGCTGGAGCAGATGGTGTACAGTCTGGCCGAACGTTTAACGCCCGAAGAACGCAAAGATTTCGCCAGCCAGTTGCCCAACGATCTGCAAGCGATCGCCCTGGCGGCACTGCCAGCAACGGACAGACAGGTAGACATCCTGCGGGAGTTTATGGAAGTGCAGCAGATCGATGAGGCGCGCGCCAAAAAGCAGATCTTGTCGGTTTGGCGGGTGCTCAAGGAGGCGATCACCAAGGGCGAGATCGCCGATATCCGGGCGCAGCTGCCGAACGCTACCGTAGAGTTCCTGCACTAAAGCTGGAGCGCTACTGCTTAGCCGCCAAGATGTTTACCATCCAGTCCACGCCGTATTTGTCGGTAAACATACCGAACGTGTCGCCCCACGGCGCCTTGGCCAGTGGCACTTCTACCTTACCGCCGGCGCTTAGGCCTTCGTAGTACTCGGTGAGCATGGTTTCGTCGTCACCCGACAGGGACAGTCTAATGCTCCCGCCTGATTGTGATGGGCCGTTAGGGGCGGTGTCGGACACCATAAGTTGCAAGTGATCGCTCTTTAGCACGCCATGCATAACGAGGTGCTTGTGCTCCTCGGCCACGGGCATCCCAGCAGATTCTGGCATGTCGCCAAAGCGCGTGACCTCGACCGTGCCGCCAAGCACTTCTTTATAAAAGTTCA
>CAZRWV010000124.1:0-3687 GCA_964603965.1 uncultured Candidatus Saccharibacteria bacterium | reverse complement strand
ACCTCTTCGGCGTTGTCGGTAAAGTTCAGATACGGGTTTAGTGTAATCATTGCAAAGCCCTCCTTAAGTAACATGTCTAGTGTAGCAAAGCGCACCGACATCTTGCCATAGTACCTCTGTTTTGGTACACTATCGCGGTAGCCGAACAGGATGCGCCGCCTTAGCTCAGTTGGTTAGAGCGTTGGTTTTGTAAACCAAATGTCGTCGGTTCGAATCCGACAGGCGGCTCCAGGTACAACGTACCTTAACATGTGAATGATACTCAGCTATACTTTGGCTATGATCTTGTCGAAGCAGAAGGGTGACACCGCGCTAGGAAAAGCAAGTGCACGGTAGCACTACGAGTCATGGGCGGTAACCAATCGTATTTCTCAGCCAAGAAATACGACGCAGATGCATTCGAATATCTGTTCGTCTATACGGCAAAAGGTGAATCATATCTGCTGCCGTGGGACGAAGCTATAATCGGTAAAAGTATCTTGAGTATCGAAGCAGCGAAGTACAATACGTACAAGCTCGTTATGCAGGGATAGTGAAGCGGTCAAACACGGGTGGCTGTAAACCATCTGGCTTAGCCTTCGGGGGTTCGAATCCCTCTCCCTGCACCAAACTAAAAGGATCTGCCGAAAGGTAGGTCTTTTTTGTTTGTTATACTGGGGTCATGATCATCCTATACCTAACGTGTGCAAACAAGGACGAAGCAAAAGTTATCAGCCAGGCTCTATTGGAAGCAAAGCTAATAGCCTGTGCGCGCCGCTCGCCGGTGAGTTCATCCTATTGGTGGGACGGAAAGATCTCCCACGACGACGAAGTCTTGCTAATGATGGAGAGTGTGGAGGAGAAGTTCGATGCAATTGATTCCCTCGTGGCCAGGCTGCATACTTACGACGCATACGTTCTAACGGCCGTGCCCGTACTGAAAACAACGCCCCGCGTGCTAGCATGGCTGGATGAAACACTGAATAGGTGAGGATCTGCATGCAATATTCCCAAAAATACGCCCTAGTATCATTTCCTCCAGCCGATCGAAGTCGGTACGGAGTTCGACATGGCTGATTGGCCGCTGCATGTTACGCTCGCCGATGTGTTTGCGATTGACCGCGCGGGGACCACTATCGATCAAAAGCTAACGGCGCTGTTTTTAATGCCCCGGGGTTCACACGAGACGGCTTCTTGCCGCACTCCACTATCCAAAAGACCGGACGCGTGCACACCGGCGACACACTAACGCTCGACACGGTCAGTTTTATAGATATGTTTCCAGACGGCGACTGGCAGCAGCGAAAGGTGCTCCAAACCTTTAGTTTGCTACAATGAGCGCATGCCATACATCAAACCACAGTACCGAACAGATATAGATGAGCTGTTAAAGCCCCTGATGCAGCACTTGCGGACATTGCCGCTGGAAAAGCAGGACGGAGCATTCAACTACACCGTCACCAAGATCCTGAAGGCGCTGTATGCCGATGACAACTACTTTACCTACAATCGTTCCATGGGTGCACTTTCGGCCGTTAAAGATGAGTGGTACCGCAGGGTGATTGTGCCATACGAAGACAAGAAGATTAAAGAAAACGGGGATGTTAGCTAAAAGGCGATAATCTAAAAATAGGCTTCACGAGCTGTGGAGCCTATTTTTACTGCCTTGCTCTGGTCTTACACCTCTGTGCTGTCGCCGGGATTGAGAGCCCGATATTCCATCCCGTACTTCTCGGCAATACGGCCAAACCAAAAGTCAGTGGTGTTTAGGCCAGCTTGGCTGTGTAGGCCATCATGCGTACGTATAAAGACTTGCGGCTTGACAGCCTTAACAAAGTCCATTGCTTCGCCGGTCTTGGACCATGGCCCGCTGGCTGGGACAGCCAACAGTTTTACGCTGCCGCTAGGTAGATCTAGTGAATCACCTGGGTAGTAGAATTCGTCGTTTACGAGTATCGCGAGATTCTGGTTCTGTGGCCACTCGGGATGTACGGCATAGTGCAGTTCGCCAGAAAAGCTGATCGTAAAGCCGTCCACGGTTTCTGTATCACCAGACTTAACAACTTTTGCTGCTGGGTTACCCCATTCTTTCGCGGCTTCGTCGGTCGTGAACACCTTGACGCCCGGGTTTGCAGCCAGAATCTTTTCGAGGTTTTGGGCGTCCAAGTGATCGCCGTGCACATGGGTGATAACTACGGCCGCTACATTGTTGATGTCCCCAAACTCAGGCGTGAATTCGCCCGGATCGATGATGAGTTTCTTGCCACCTTCCTCTAAAACAACGCAAGCGTGCTGGTATTTGGTAAGCTTCATACTCGTCCTCGGTTAGGTATTATGGGTACAGTTTATCACTTTGATCTTAGCGGGACACAAGTTTGCGTATACTCTGGAAAAAGTCGACTAGATTTGTTACAATTTGTCGGTATTTAGGCCGCCTTAGCTCAGTGGTAGAGCACTTCCATGGTAAGGAAGGGGTCTCGAGTTCAAGTCTCGAAGGTGGCTCCAATCTGTAATTCTAAGTTCCGGCCCATCGCAGCCGGACTTTTTTATGAAAACTGTAATCTAGCTTACAATTTTAAGCGTAAAAGGTATTGACCCGCAAACATAAGCGCCGTACTATACCACCAGAGCGGAAATCCAAAAGAAAGACGCTTCACCAAAATCTCTTTCTCATCGTGCACGAGGGAAAACAAAATTACCGGACTGATCATCCGGTATTTTTGTTTGTAAGGAGTACTGCGGCGCACAGGACCGGCTGAAACCTGCCGAATCTGTTTACAAATACCACGTCATCTGTTAAACTCAAATACGATATGGCAAAGAAAAGCGATAAGCGTCGATTAATCGGTATGGTCAGCGAAGAGTCTGGCGAGCGTATTTATTACACGAGCAAGAACACGATGAACACCACCGAAAAGCTGAGTCTAAAAAAGTACAGCCCCAAGCTGCGCAAGCACGTGCTGTTCGTGGAGACCAAGAAGAACTTGGGTCGCAACGAAGTCAAGCCGCGCAAGCACTAGGCGCCCGGTCTAAGGGACTTAAAAGATACCGCATCACGTGCGGTATCTTTGATATATAGACGCAACGACCCAGATGGGTTACTAGTTGAATGTTTCGCGGCGAACTTGGCCCTTATCAAAGCCGATCTCCAGCAGCAGGTCAATGATGTGACCAGTAAAGCCGCCCGGACCACAGGTTAGGCAGTAGGCGGCAGGGTTATTGGCAAAGCGCCCGACGTACCGTTCCAGAAAAGCCTTGTCTATGCGACCATCATTTGTAGTAAAACGAGTAGTGAGGTGCTGTCTGTGTTTGGCGTAATGCATGACCCGGCTCTCGTCCTTGGCGCTCACCAGCAGCACAACTTCACCGTCGGGCTGCGTTTGTCTAAAGTGTTCGTACATACCCAAAAACGGCGTGATGCCGGAACCAGCACCGACCATAATAAGCGGTCCTGCCTTGTCGGGCGTCCACACAAACGCACCCAGCGGCCCACGAATATCAAGTTTATCGCCGGGCTTGAGCTTCCAAAGTAAAGGCGAGACCAGACCATAGGAGAGCAATTGCACGCCAAACTCCAGGTGATCTGTTTGGCCAGGACTGGACACGATGGAATATTTGCGTGACAGATGATGCTCGGGCAAGCGTAGTTCGTAATGCTGGCCTGCCAGATGCGGCAGCCAGACCTCTCGCTTGAGGCGGATCGAGAGT
>CAZRWV010000123.1:0-3696 GCA_964603965.1 uncultured Candidatus Saccharibacteria bacterium | reverse complement strand
TACAAGGGCACGCTGAAGCGCGCCGACCTCTTGAGCCGCGATCCTCGTGAACGCGAACGCAAGAAGTTCGGTCTGAAGGGCGCCCGCAAACAACGCCAGTTTACCAAGCGTTAACCATACGCTTGCCGGCCAAGACACACAAAGAAGAGCCCGCAAGGCTCTTCTTTTTATGTAACAAAGTTTATGAAGGAAACGAATGAACCCACACGAATGTATTAAGCAAAACTGGGGTGTTTGTCCCATCACTGTGGAGGCTGCGGAGGCGGGAATGAGTCCACGCGCCACCGTCCGAGCGGCCGACAACGCCGCTATAGCAACACATGTATCGCCACAATGCCCCGAGGGCGGCCCGATGCTGTCAAGACGTAGCCGGGAGCCGCGTTACGTCTGCGGCATGTACGGCGCAAACGGTCTAGTGGCCGCTGGCGTGCAGACTGTTATAGAGGGCAGACGGCACAGCGCATGGGGGCGTGTCCGTGTAGTTACCAGCAAATTGTTGCGCTCCTTGACTAGTGGTGTATAATACTCCTCATGTCAAGTATGACGCACCAGAACCAGTATTGGTTTACCGACACATCTCGTGGCGGTTTGTTCTGTGTGCTCTAATCAAATTCGAACGTACTAAAGAAACCGCCACCCAGGCGGTTTTTTAATGCATTAAAGGAGTAGCAATTATGGATATTAAAGTATGTGCAGCAAGATGCAATATAGTGGCCGGGTTACCACCGGGGGAGCGGGAGCTGCTGCTAGGCGAGCGTGCCGCCAATGTATACTGTGGCGATATGAAGACTGGACCTAGGGGTCCCGTGTGCGGCTTGCCCTCAGGACGAGAGAAAGATGCACTCGGTAGTGCCGCCCGCAGTCTGGCCCGAACACTTAGCCAGGCGGCAGTAGGTGCTGAAGCAGAGATAGTATAAAAGATGAACGAACGCCTAGGAATTTCAAGCTATTGGCAGACCGACACATCCGTGGCGGCCTGTTCTATGTGTTCGTAAGTTACTTCTAGCGTATTGAAAAGGCCGTCACACTGACGGTCTTTTCAATATTTACGCTTTAAAGGAGTTACTATGAAACCAGAAATATTGGGCCACTCGCTCGCAGATCGAGCCGACTTGGTCGACCGCTTACTGCACCCTGACGAGATTCACAATCATCGAGTGTCGCGCGGGCTGCAGCTTACGGGCGAACAGACAACCGAGCTACTGGCCGCTGCGCGCCTGATAGGGGGGTTTGACAAGGGTATGGCAGCCATCAGTCAGGAGGCGCTGGATGCACCAATGGGCGATACACTAATGCGCACTGTCAGAATGCTGCTAGGTACGGAAGCGCTGCATCAAGCGCAGCACAAAGGTGAGATCGGACGGCAAGTGCTGCCGACGCCTCAGCTCACAAAATCAGACCTCATACTAACCTCCGATGGCTTTCGGGTTGTAGAGATTGAACCGGGGAAAGTACGAGGGCTCGGTTACGCGCGGATGGCCAGGGCGCAAGCGCGACGGCCACTAGGAACGGGCGCCGAGATGACGCTGGCCGCGATTGCCGGTGGCCGGCCTGTGGCAGTAGTACTAAGCGAGACTGACAAGTTTCACTTGCCGGAGATGCGACTGTTAGCACGTTTTGCTACAGGCTTACGAGTTGTACAACAAGACAGCTTACGGCTCGACGAAGAATCCGGTAAAGTCTCTGCCGATGCGCTCCTTATCGGCCAAGCGATCATGATGTCGCCCCTGCACAAGGGCAGGCAAGTAAGCGAGGGGCAGCTGCGTGGTGCAGTGCGAATCGTATCTGATCGACGTCTGGACCTCGAGTCCAAAGGCGCGCTGGCATTGCTCCACAATACAGACGGTTTGCCCGACCTGGAGTCTCTATTGCTGCAGCACTTTACACCGGAATCACTGGCCGCACTGCGTCAGATTGTACCAGTCTCCATGCATACTAGCCTGCTAAGCCCGGAAAGACAGCGCGAACTGAGTGATACGGTCGCCGCAGGACACTTCCCGGCATTCCTAAAACCACTTGCTGCGGCCGGTACGCGGGGTATTGTTACGCCAGACCAGCCCCAAGAGGCCAGCCGGATCCTGGGAAGCAAGAAGTTGGCGCGTACGGTGGTTGTGCAACAAGCGCACGAGGGTATCCGGCCGGTCATGGAGTCACTCGACGTGCGGACTCGTTCAGAGCATTCTGACGAAGTCAGCCTGCGTATTACGCTGCATACAGACGTAGCCGGAGCAGTCGTAGACGCGAGCGTAGTGGGCTCCCCACACCGACACCTGGCTCACGGCGGCAAGACATCAATCATTACAAACATTGAGGTACCCGAACATGTCTAGCACGATTTTTCTGCTGCGTCACGCGCAGCCTATGGTGAACAGCGGCCGCAAAGGCGGGCTAACACCCGCCGGCGCCAAACAGGCACGTCAGGTTGCTCAAATATTGCGTGAGGCCATCCCGGCGACCACGGACATCACATTACTCCATGCCCCATCACAGCGCTGCCGCGAGACCGCCGAGGTAGTGCAGGCAGCACTGCATGTTCCGGCACAGGAAGCAGCGCTACGCTTTAGGGGCGCGGATGCACTGGCAATGCCCGACGTAGGCAGCAAGTACACTGCCTACATGGAGCAGTACAATCGACTAGGCATTGAATCACCCAACGCTTACACCAAACGATTCCTAAAACTAGTCGCGCAGCGGCAAACTCAGTACGTTGTAGCGGTGTGCAACGAAGTAAATATACGGGTCGTGCTTCAAATATTAGGAGATAACACCTATAATACGGCAATAGCGCACGCAGCCTGTTATCGTATAGACAATGTCGGGCGGCAACAAGCTGCGATAGAAAGGATATTCTGATGAGTAAACCAGTAATTTTAACCGGCCTCCGGGCCAACAGCGAACTGCACATCGGCAACTATTTCGGTGCGCTGTTGCCGTTGATTGACATGGCCAAAAACCATGCCGACGAGTATGAGGTTAACCTGTTTGTGCCCGACTTGCACAGCTTTACGACGCCAATCGACCATAGTCAACTGCAACGGGGTATCATGAGCAACCTGCGGATTTTTATGGCCGCCGGCCTGCCATTGGACCACCCCAGTGTCCATATTTATCGGCAGAGTTACGTGCCGGCACACAGCGAGCTGGCGTGGATTCTGGATTGCTTTACTGGCTTTGGCGAGCTGAGCCGCATGACCGAGTTCAAGGACAAGTCAGCCAAGCTGGGAGTTGACCACATCGGCGTGGGGCAGTTTAACTATCCGCCGCTGATGGCCGCCGACATCCTGCTCTACGGCGCAACCTATGTGCCAGTGGGCGATGACCAACGTCAACACATCGAATTTACTCGCAACATTGCCGAACGCCTAAACAACAAGTTCGGTGAGCTGTTCGTGGTGCCCAAGAGCGTACAAGAACAGCACGCTTTCTTCAAAAAAGACCAAGACCCCAAAACCCCAAAACCCCGTCGATAAATAGTGAAAGAAACTGAGTTTATAATTATTAATAATTGCAGAAAAAGTTCGGAAAATCTTCAACAAAATGTAGCTTCAGCAAAAAACTACAACGAAACTTTTCCCTCCTTCTACTGCCTCCACTCAGTAACTTCAGATGTCCATGGCTTCAACTTAAGCTGCAACTTAACTTCCTTCTTTCAGTCTTTCCTCTACCCATGCAACCAGAGGTAGTGTGGTGCCACCT
>CAZRWV010000122.1:0-3705 GCA_964603965.1 uncultured Candidatus Saccharibacteria bacterium | reverse complement strand
ATAAAAAGTTTGTCGAAAAATACGGCCTTAACTTCACGCTGCTGAGCGACCCAGACCACAAGGTGATCGAGGCCTACGGCAGCTGGGTACCCAAGCGATTTATGGGCCGCGATTACATTGGCACGCAGCGCGACACGTTCATCGTTTCACCCGACGGCATGATCGTCAAAGAATACCGCGGCGTTGACCCCAAGAAGCACGCGGCGGAGATTATTGTCGACCTAAAGCAGTTACAGGCAGCGGCCTAGATGATGCTGGCCGGCTGCATTATCAAGGACTCCGACAACAAGGTGCTGCTGACGCACCGCAACACACCCAAGCGCGTGCAGTGGGAAGTTCCCGGCGGCACCGTCGAGCCAAACGAAACGCCCAAGCAGGCAGCCATCCGAGAAGTGAAAGAAGAGCTGGATATAACCGTGACCGTGGTCCGGCAAGTGGGCAGCAAAAGCTTTGAACAAGACGGCGAGCACTACGAGTACCATTGGTTTGAGGCCAGCATCCAGACGGGCGAACCCCGCCTGACTAACGCCGACGAAGATACCTATGACGATTTTGGGTATTTTTCCATGGCAGAGATGCAAGCTATGTTCGATGAGCTGTCGGCGAATACGAAAAATTTCGTGCAGGCCATGCAAGCCCAGGCTGCGCTATAGCTTAGCCCCGCTCCAACATAGCGCAGAAGACGATTACGTTGTATAGTTACAATTACTATGCACGTCTCTCATCCTGGCATGCCAGCCGGCCATCCCACCAGACAGATCATGGCGTACCCGCTTGAAGGGCCATCAGGGCCGATGAACATAGATCTCTGCTACGACGAACGGCTCCCAGCGGCCATGACGCTCCATTTCTTTCCAGATAGGGCTCGTCTGGGCTCCGTCGTAGTTGACCGCCAGACGTTCGAAAATGGCAGCCCCGACGACGTTACCAGCGTAGAGTGGTTCAACGCTGTGCGCGTGCGTAAGGTGGGTGACGTAGTCCTTGATATCTTTCGCAACGGCGCCCGTCACAGCTTCCAACTCGACCCCTCAGCCAATAGTGTCATACGGGAATTCTTGGGTGTGACATATGCGCTAGTATCAGAAGGACAAGTCAGCAAACGCCTCCAAGCCGAAATCGAGGCCGACCTGGCGTACTAGTCCCGCTTCAGCATCACCGTAAACGCCTCGGCCGGGATGTCGACTTTGCCGAAGCGCTTCATGCGCTCCTTGCCCTTCTTTTGCTTGGCCAGCACCTTCTTTTTGCGACTGACGTCGCCGCCGTACAGGCCAGTCGTGACGTCTTTGCGGTAGGCTGACAGATCTTCGCGGGCGATGAACCGGCCGCCGATGCCGGCTTGCAACGCCACCTGGAAGTTTTGGCGCGGAATTACTTCCTTTAGTTTTGCGACAGTTTCGCGCCCCAGCCTGTCAGCTTCGGATCGGTGGACCATCACGCTCAATGCGTCCACCCGCTCACCCGCCACATAAAAATCAACCTTCACCAGATCTTCGGCGCGGTAATCATCCAACTCGTAGTTGAACGAGCCGTAGCCGCTGGTGATACTCTTGAGCTGATCGTAAAAATCGGTCAGCAGGTTGGCGAGCGGTGCTTCGAAGCCCACCACCGCCCGGTCTTCCACGTAGCTGAGGTTCTTTTGCAGGCCGCGCTTGCTGCTGATGAGTTGGATCACCGGGCCCACGTAATCCTTCGGCACGATGATCTCGCCCTGAATCCACGGCTCGCGGATTTCCTTGATGTGCGACGGGTCCGGCAGATCGGCCGCACTCTTAATGTCAATTTCATCGCCGTTTAGCAGTGTGACCTGGTAGTCGGTGGACGGGTTGGTGACCACCAAATCCAGATTGTATTCGCGCTCCAGGCGCTCGCGCACAATGTCCATGTGCAGCAGCCCCAAAAAGCCGATGCGCACGCCAAAGCCGAGCACCGGCGAATTTTCCAGATCGTACTGCAATGCACTGTCGCTGAGCGTCAGCTTTTCGATGGCCTCTTTTAGTTCGTTGTAAAATTCGTTGCTCTCTGGGAAAAAGCCGGCGTAGACAAAGGGCTGTACGTTTTTGTAGCCTGGCAGTGGCACATCGACTGACTGGGCCGCCAGCGTGATGGTGTCGCCCACTTTGGCATCCCGAGTCGTCTTTAGGTTCGTAACGATGTAGCCAATCTCACCCGCCTGCAGCGCCTTGCCGGGCACCATATCGGGCTTGAGCGCCCCCACTTCCAGCGCCAGTCCGGTTGCGCCCGTATTCAACATCTTTATGTGCGCATTTTTATCAATCTGGCCATCGAACACACGCACGTACAGAATCACGCCGCGGTAATCGTCGTAGTAGCTGTCAAAGATCAAGGCGCGGGTTTGGGGCGCCGTGCTCGGCTTGGGAGTTGGCACATCTGCCACGATCCGCTCCAGGACGGCATCCACGCCCTGCCCCGTTTTGGCACTGATTTGCAGAATATCTTCGAATTTGCAGCCCAACAGGCTCATAATCTCGGCGCCGACGCGCTCCACATCTGATGCCGGCAGGTCTATTTTGTTCAAAATCGGGATGATCTGCAGGTCGGCGGCCATTGCAAGGTACACATTGGCCAGTGTTTGGGCTTGAACCCCCTGAGTGGCATCTACCACTAATAGCGCCCCTTCGCACGCCTGAAGGCTCCTAGACACCTCATACGAGAAATCGACGTGCCCGGGGGTGTCGATCAGGTTCAGCTCGTAGGTTTCGGCGGCTCCGGCCGGGCGATATTCCATGCGAACAGGGGCGAGTTTGATCGTAATCCCCTTTTCGCGCTCCAAATCCATCTTGTCCAAGATCTGGGCCTTCATGTTGCGCTTGTCCACCGTGCCGGTTATCTCGAGCAGCCGATCGGCCAGCGTGCTTTTGCCGTGGTCGATATGGGCGATGATGCAGAAATTGCGGATGTGGTCCTGGGAAATACGAGTTTGGTTCATTACCGCCTAGTATACCATAAATAACAGGGGTAGGCTAGACGCCAACGAGCACGAGCCCTGCGGGCAACTCCCAGGCGGTCGGAGTATCATCGACGTACCCCGACTGCAACACATCGATTACCTCTTGCGTGCGATCAGAGATACTCTGCGCCTGCAACTGGTGTATTTTGCTACCCGACACGCCAAACGTATCAAGCGTGACGCGAATATTCCGATCAACCTCCAGCTGGTATGCGCGGTCCTTGCGACGCATTGTATCGGCCCTAAGTGGTATTCGCCCTACCGGGAAATAGATAAACAAATCGACCAGCGAGGCGTAGTGCCGTGCCATGTTACGGAGTACAGTCTCCGCTTGGAAGTCGAAGGGGGTGCTGCGCAAGGTGAGATAATAGGCGTAATTATCAACAGCGCTGCGTTCGGTAATGATATGGGAGTCACGGATGCTGGTGTTGGCATCGGGATCAATGATGCTCCAGGCGTTAATGTTCATCAGCTCAAACGCCGCAATACCGTGCTCCGCCACAAACTGATCTGGATTCCGATAACCGAACTTGGGCATCTGGTGCCGAACCTGTTCCGAAAAGAACTGCGTGTCTGCGGCCAATTGCCCGCGCAGCCGGTTAAACACCGTGGTTTTGCCGGTGCCGTGTGAACCTACAAGCGCCACTATCATGAGCCGATTGTATCAGGAGTAGCAGAGGTATGCCAGATAGACACTAGTGATCGCGGCCGGGATGGCGGTTGGGGCGATAGCTGTA
>CAZRWV010000121.1:0-3733 GCA_964603965.1 uncultured Candidatus Saccharibacteria bacterium | reverse complement strand
ATGGTGGAGTATGGCGGAGTCGAACCGCCGACCTCGGCAATGCGAATGCCGCGCTCTAGCCAACTGAGCTAATACCCCATTATCCGTGATTATAGATGAACACGCTCCGCTTGGCGAGCCCTGGTCGGGGCTACTGACCTTCTGGCTGTACGGGCGGTTCTTGCCGCCCGTCTCTCTGTGCGTCTTTGGCTCGCTGCTGATTTGCCAGATTACGCTCGTAGTCTCCGAGCGCCTCGGCTTCCCGTCGATCTACCGTTGGCTGCATTGAAAACACTTTCGCCCGAGCTGCACGTTCCCGCGTTGGTGAAGGAAAAGCCGGCTCGGTTTCGTCTGCGTGCTGTTGTGATGAATCGTCTAAGTTTTCCATAATGACTACTGCCCCGGGTGTTGTGAAGGATAGCTGCCAGGGCCGGCCGGCGGTTGTTGATTCGGGAACTGATAACCCTGAGCGTCAGTCGTGCCCTGTTGCGCGGTGCTGTCGTCGTTAGAGGCTGGTTGCACGTACGGCGCGGGCTGGCTTGGCTGAGCAGGTGTCGCGAACGAATCAGTGGCAGCCTGCGGCGTGGGCGGTGCGAGCGGGTCGGACAGCGGTGACATCGGCACCGGAGCTGCCGGAATAAACGGCGGCTGCGATGAGCCGGGTACGGCGGTCGGTTCGGGCGCTGGTGTTGCTGCAGGTGTAGAGACCGGATCGAACGTAGAGCCAGACAGCGGGTTGGCAGCTGGGTCGGCCATAGGGTCGGCCGCAAACGGCGATGCCGGAGTGGGGCCTGCCGGCGTAGCCGGAGCGTAGGGGCTCATCGGAGTCGGTGCCACAGGAGCGGTCGGGGCCGGCGGCTGGCCAAAGCCAGCAGCGGGCGCAGCCGAGAAGCCGCTCGCCGCCAACAGTTGCGGAGCCATCTGCTTGATCTCCAACTTGAGCGCCTCGAACACCTCGTTCACCACCTGCTTGTAGTTGGGCAGGTTGCTTTCCAGCCACTTCAGGGCCTGGGCTTGGTCGGCGTCGCCGCCTTCATCAATAAACTTTTCGAATTCTTCTAGCTGCTGGTCGGTCATCTGGTTGGCCAGATTGGTGCCCACGCGCAGTTCCAGCGTGTCGTAGATATGCTGAAGCATGGCACGCTTTTGGTCCTCGGGCAGAACGCCTAAGCCTAGTTCGTCGAGTAAGGTGTTGTCGAGTTTTAGCATACTTACAGTGTACGCTCCACGGTTTCTCTGGTAAAGAAGGTAATTTTGTCGCCCAATTGCAATTCCAGGCGGCCAGAGGTGCGGAGCGAGATGCCGCCCAGCTCACCGGTCGCCAGATCGCGCGCCTCGTTGGGACCGCGCTTCAGACCCGTCAGTTCTGCCTCGCCAATCTGTTCTTTGCCGCGGGTGATGCGCGCAAAGGCCGGCACTTTGAGCGTGCCGCTCAACACTTCGCCACCGGCGATCACGTCGGTGCGGGTGGTCTTGAACACACCCTTTATCTCCAGCTCGCCCATACCTTTTTCGATAATTTCGTCGGGCAAAAGCTTGCTAAGCTCATTCTTTACGTCGTCGATTAGCTCATATATGACGTTGTACAGGCGGATCGGCACTTGGTCGCGACCAGCCAGCCGGCGGATGTTTGGCGCAGCGCTGATATTGAAGCCATAGATGATTGCGCCAGCGGAGCGAGCTAAATGGATGTCGTTTTCGCTGACCACGCCCGCACCGCTGCCCACGATGCGCACGGCAACTTCGTCAGTCTCGACACTCTTCAGGCTATCGGCCACGCTGGTAAGCGAGCCCTGCACGTCGGTCTTGATGATGATCGGCAGCTCTTGCAGCTGATTGCTGCGGCTGATAATGCGCAGCAGCTCGGAGCTGGACATGTCGGTGCGCGAGCCAGCGGTTGAGCGGCCGGCCGCAGCCGTCTGGGCCTGGGCACGAGCGACTTTTTCGTCCTTCACCACCGTAAACGGATCACCAAACTCCGGCAGCGTCTTGAAGCCGCTGATTACGACTGGCGTCGATGGCCCGGCGGTCTTCACAGCCTTGCCATTTGTATCATCCAGATTGCGGATCTTGGCGTACGTCGCACCGCTAACGATAAACTGACCGGGTTTGAGCGTGCCCTCTTCAATCAGTGCGTGTGCGATCGGGCCGCGCCCGTTTTCGACATGTGCTTCGATGATCAGGCCGCGCGCTGGCGTTGTAGCGTCGGCGCTCAGTTCTTCCACATCGGCCACCAGCAGTACGGTGTCGAGCAGCGTGTCGATGTTCTGGCCGGTCTTGGCGCTGACTTCCACCATTGGTACATCGCCGTTCCAGCCCTTCAGGTCGGGCACCACGCCCTGCTCTGCCAGTTGGCCCATCACCAGGCCACTGTTAGCGCCCTCTTTGTCGATCTTGTTGATCGCCACCACCATCTTGGCGCCAGCGTTGCGAGCGTAGCGGATGGCCTCGATAGTTTGCGGCTTAACGCCGTCGTCGGCCGCTACTACCAGAATCACGATGTCCGTCAGATGCGCACCGTGTTCACGGATAGCTGCAAAGGCTTCGTGGCCCGGTGTGTCCAGAAACGTAATCATGCGGCTGGCGCCGCCACCGGGCGCTTTGTGCTCCACCTGGTAGGCGGAGATGTGCTGGGTGATGCCACCAGCCTCGCCCTTGGCCACCTGCGCACCACGGATGGCGTCCAGCAGACTGGTCTTGCCGTGGTCCACATGGCCCATCACGGCCACCACCGGTGGACGCGGTGTGGCATTCGCGCTGGCCGGATGCTTCTCGCGGCGGGCAGCGGCAGTTTCCGGTCCGGCCGCCACTTTGCGCTCCAGCTCCACGTCCAGCCCCAGTTCACCCACGATAATCTGAGCGGTATCAAAATCCAACCGCTCGTTAATCGTGGTCATAATACCGTTTTTCATCAGCTCGCCGATCAGGCGCGTCACCGGCAGGCGCAGCGCCTCGGCCAGGGCTCCGACGGTAATGTTGTCTTCGATGTGAATGGTCGTTGCCATCTTTCGTCGGTATCCTTTCTGGCCGTATGGGCCGAGCTGATGTCTACAGCATTGTAGTTGCTACTTGCGCTTCAGGCTGAGCGAAATCTTGCGTGCGTCGGTGTCGATGTCGAGCACCTTGAACGACTTCTTTTCGTTCAGCTGGAAGATCTTTTCGGGGTCGATGTTGTCTTCGTCACCCATCTCGCTGACGTGCACCAGGGCCTCGACAGCCGGGCTCAGCTGCACAAACGCGCCAAACGGCGTGATGCGCGTAATCTTACCCTCGACGATGTCACCCTTGTTGAACGCCTTGACTTCCTTGAGCCACGGGTCTTCGCTCATCTGCTTCAGGCTCAGGCTCAAACGGTCCTTGTCGATAGCAATGATCTTGGCTTTGATGGTCTCGCCGACCTTGACGTAATCACGCGGGTTCTCCACGCGCTCCCACGAGATTTCGGAGATGTGAATCAAGCCTTCGATGCCTTCCACGTTCACGAATGCGCCGAAGTCGATCACACCGGTGACGATACCTTCCACGATGTCGCCAACCTTCAGCTCGGCAAAGCGAGCCTGCATGTCGTCCTTGACCGCCTCTTTTTCGGAGAAGATCAGCTTGTTGTCTTTGCGGCTGACGTCCAGCACGCGAACACGGATCGGCTTGCCGGTCAGTGCGTTCAGCTTCTGCAGGATTTCGTCCTTGTCGGCACCGCTCACACGCGGGTAGTGGCCCGCCGCAAGCTGAGAAACCGGCAGGAAGCCGCGGATGC
>CAZRWV010000120.1:0-3745 GCA_964603965.1 uncultured Candidatus Saccharibacteria bacterium | reverse complement strand
CCACAACTCTGCTATAAATAGGTAAGACATGGGCAAGATTATTCCAACCAGGCCGTTATTGGTATTGCTATACGGCTTTCCGGGCAGTGGCAAGACGTTTTTTGCACGCCAGTTGTGCGAGCAGCTGATGGCCGTACATGTCCACGGCGACCGCATCCGCGGCGAGCTGTTTGAAACGCCCAACTTTGGCAAGCAAGAAACGCATATCGTCACCAGCCTGATGGACTACATGACGGGGGAGTTCCTGAACGCCGGCGTCAGCGTGGTATACGACGCCAACGCCCTGCGCATTACACAGCGCCGCAACCTGCGTAACATGGCCGCCAAAACCGGGGCCGAGACTATCCTGGTATGGCAGCAGATCGATCCAGAGAGTGCCTTTACCCGCGTGTCGCACCGCGACCGCCGCAAGACCGATGACCACTACGCCCAGCCACTCGACCGAGCCGCTTTTGATGCCATGAGCGCCGGCATGCAGAACCCCGACAGCACCGAGCGCTACGTGGTTATCAGCGGCAAGCACGTTTTTGCCACCCAGCGGGGCGCCATGCTACGCCACCTGCTGGATCGCCGTCTGGTCACCATGGATCCCAGCGCCTCACCCATCGGCAAGCCAGGGCTTGTCAACCTAGTACCCAATCCCGCCGCCGGCCGTATCGATTTTTCGCGCCGCAACATTAGCATTCGCTAAGGGGCAGAGCAATGACTACAAAGATTATCAAACTCGCCGGGGTCGGTCCGGTCACGCTTATCAAACGCCCGCAGAGCCGGGGCTTACGCCTAAGCGTGACGGCGAATGGTGTACGCGTGAGCATCCCACGCTGGGTGTCGTTTGGGGCAGGGCAGGACTTTGCGCTAAGCAACCTGAGCTGGATCCAGCAAGAGCTGGCCAAACAGTCGACGGCGCCGCTGGAGAGTGGACAAAGGATCGGCAAGTTGCACCACCTACGTTTTGAGCACGTGCTGAATGGTCGGCCCGCCACCGGCCGCGTGACCGCCACCGAGATCATCGTGCGCCTGCACAGCGGCGAGACCATCGACGATCCCAAAGTACAGGACCGGGCCCGTACCACGGCGATGCGTGCGCTAAAGCGCGAGGCGGAACGCCTCTTGCCGCCCCGGTTGCAAGGGCTAGCCGCTAAGCACGGCCGTGAATACACCAGCGTCGGCGTCAAGCAGCTCAAGCGCCGCTGGGGCAGTTGCGACAACCATAAAGCCATCACCCTCAACTTCTTTTTGATGGAGCTGCCCTGGGATTATATCGATTACGTACTACTGCACGAGCTGGCCCACACGGTAGAGATGAACCACGGTCCGGCCTTCTGGCGCACTCTGCAGGCCATGGAGCCGCGCGCCCGTGACCTGGCCCGCCAGCTGCGCAGGCGCCAGCCGGCTATTGGCGTGTGGCAGTAGAATCGATACAAAGCCGGGTTGTCTTTTGACCCACCCAAGCGGCATAATAGAGCGGTAATGGCTATTGCAGACCCTAAACACGCCTCGACCCACCACAACACCCAAACCGAAGGTCATCCTGCAACGGCGGCCGCTGCGCTGGAACACGAGCGGCTCACCAGTCTGATCGCTAGCATGGCCGACGGCGTGCTGGCGGTGGACGACGACATGAAGGTCGTACTCTACAACGGCGCCGCGCTCAACATCTTGGACTTGAACGGCGCCATCAACGGGCGGACGCTCAAGCGCATCCTAAAGCTATACGACAGCAACAACCAGCCAGTCGACGCCGAGCAGCTGGTAACCGACACCAAGATCCCGACCTCCAGCCGCGACTATCTGCTGCGCTACGCTGATGGCAGCACCGTCAACGTGTACCTGTCGATTGCGCCGGTGCGCTTAGGTTACGGTGGTGGTGGCGAGCGCGGCTACGTGCTGTTGCTGCGCGACATCACCCGCGAAAAGTCGCTCGAAGAAGAGCGTGACGAGTTCATTAGTGTGGTCAGCCACGAGCTGCGTACGCCAATCGCCATCAGCGAAGGTAACATCAGCAACGCTCAGTTCATTGCCGAAAAGACCGGTGACATCGAGCAGATCCGCAAGGCACTCGATGCCGCGCACGAGCAAGTGCTATTCCTATCCAGCCTGGTGAACGACCTGTCCACACTTAGCCGGGCAGAGCGCGGCGTGCTAGAGATCGACGTCGAGTCTATCAACCCACACAAGCTGGTCGAAGAGCTGGCCGAGGGTTATAGCAAACAGGCCAACGCCAAAGGGTTGACCATCAAGACCGAGCTGGATCCACACCTGGAAGTCCTGATGTCCAGCAAACTCTATTGCCGCGAAATCCTACAGAACTTTGTCACCAACGCCATCAAATACACCGAGCACGGCAGCATCACGATCAGCGCATACACCGTCCCCAGGGGCGTCAACTTTACTGTCCACGACACCGGCATCGGTATTAGCAAGGCCGACCAAGAGAAGATCTTCGACAAATTCTTCCGCAGCGAAGATTACCGCACCCGCCAAAACAGCGGTACCGGCATTGGCTTGTACGTGACTATGAAGCTGGCACGACTGCTGCACGCCCAGATTAGCGTGGACAGCAAGCTGAACCACGGGTCGACGTTTACGATCTTTATGCCTAACCTAAAATAAGAGGTTAGAGCAGGCCGTTGGCGTCCATGCTGTCGATCATGGAGAGCCAGAATCTTTCGGTCATACGAGGTGATAGACGTATCGGGCACCGAACGAGCGGCTGTCGGTGGGTCATCTGGTGGCTCTGCAGCTGTTCCGGCGGTGTCTTAAATACCTGGCGATTTGTACGGGAGCGAGTGAATAGATCCGTCCGCGACCGCGACAGATTGATCTGCACGCCAGATTTGTCATCTACCGTCGCACCCAGGTTCGTGCCAACAAACGACACGAGCTGACCAACATATAATTCAGTGCAGTCTAGTAGCGGCTGATGACTACGGCGCAACTGTCGCAGCCTGGCTGCCTTGTCAGGTACCGCCGCTTTCAGCTGTTCGTTCATGGCGTGCGCCAGCAAACTACCCGTTATCAGCGCCGTACTCCCACCTTGCAGCAAGAAGTCATACACCGTTTTCTTGTCGCTGATGCTCTGACGCAGGCGCAAGAGGGTATTCAGGCTCTGTCGCTGCGTTACATCCATGGCAGCCGTAGCAGACCGAGCATATTCGGCCAGTATGCCGTGCGACGCATAGATCCATGCAATAAAGGGCACGTCAGCTTCCGCCGCATGCTCGTACTTTGCGCCTACTCGCTCTATCGCTTCAGCAGTGATAATCGGTCCCTTGATACGCTCGTCGGCCAGCATCGGCTCCACCATATCATCGATTACCAGCGACAACTCACCGTAGGTTTCTGGTTTAGTGTCGTCAACTATATCGTCCAGCTCAATTGTGCCCCAGACCACACCGCTAAAGAGACGGGCATAATGATCGGGCGAGTGAGGGTACGGGCATTCACGCGCCCGCTGAGCAGCGTGCAAAATTTCTGGATCAAGCGGTGCACCTGGCATAGGTGCAATATGATACTACATTATACCACATTAGTCAATACGTACGTCTACGACTTTAGCCGTGGCAAATGGGGCACCACCTGCATCACTGGAATGCACACATTCCGGCCCTTCCACTCCACGTCGTCGAACTCGTACTCCCAGAGTGAAATGTGCAGCACAGCCAGATCGATCACGAACGACACCGGCGCCCAGAGCCAGCCCAGCGATTCGCTGGCCAGACGAGCACCACCCACCACCACACCG
>CAZRWV010000119.1:0-3781 GCA_964603965.1 uncultured Candidatus Saccharibacteria bacterium | reverse complement strand
CTCGCTGCTTTCTACTTCGCAGGCCAAGCTCATCGGCTACGATGTAAAATCGACGCTTAAAGTGTTGCTGGAGCTGGATTTCGCTGGCCTGCCTGCGGTCGCTCACGATGTGCTTATCGGCTCGTTCCTCATCAACTCATTGCGCCGTGAGCAGACTTTGACCGAACTCGCTCAGTCCGACCTCGGCTACGACGGCTCACCGTTCGAAAACCTGGACGCCGAAGAAGTAATGAGCCGTGCGCCAGAATTCATCGCTGTCATCCACGCGCTGCACCAGCAGCAGGCCAAAGACCTGGCCGACATGCCCAAGCTGCCCGAGCTCGCCGCCAACGTCGAGTGGCCGGTCATCCCGGTGCTGGCCCGCATGGAGCACCAGGGTATTCAGCTCGACACCGAATATCTGAAAAAGTTCTCGGTAGAGCTCGATGACAGCATCTCTGACTTGGAGCAGGAGATTTACGGCCACGCGGGTAAAGAATTCAACATTGGCAGCCCCGCACAATTGGCCGACATTTTGTTCGAGACGCTGCAGCTGCCCAAACAAGGCGTCAAAAAGGGCAAGACCGGCTACAGCACTGCGGCCAACGAGCTCGACAAATTGCGTCCATTGCACCCCATTATCGACCTGATTACGCAGTACCGCGAAGTCACCAAGCTCAAAAACACCTACGTGGATACGCTGCCGCAGCAGGTGGACGGCCACAACCGCGTGCACACCACCTTTGCATTGACGATCGCGCAGACCGGCCGGCTCAGCAGCAACGACCCCAACCTGCAGAACATTCCGGTGCGCACCGAGCTGGGCAAGCGCATTCGCACCGCGTTTGTGGCAGGCAAGGGCAAGCGGCTGGTGAGCGCCGATTACAGCCAGTTCGAACTGCGCTTAGCCGCGGCCATGAGCGGTGACGAGCAGATGGTGGAGCAGTTCAACCGCGGCGCGGACATCCACACACTGACTGCCGCCCAGGTCTACGGCCGCCAGCCGGAGGACGTCACCAAACAGATGCGCTCTGCGGCCAAGACGGTTAACTTCGGCGTGCTGTATGGCATGAGCCCGCACGGCCTCAGCGCTGCCACGGGCATGACGTTCGAACAGGCCCGCAAGTTTATCGACGAATACTTCAAGCTTCGCGGTCCGCTAATCGGCTACCTGAATAGCCTCAAGGAGCAGGCTCGCAAACAGGGGTATGTCGAGACGCTCCTCGGCCGCCGCCGGCCCATGCCGGACATCCACTCCAGCAACTTTGTGGTGCGGGCGGGTGCCGAGCGCGCCGCCATGAACATGCCCATCCAAGGTACCGAGGCCGACCTGATGAAGCTCGCCATGGTCGCCGTCGACAAGTCACTGCCTGTGGCCGCACCGAGTGCCCGCCAACTACTGCAGATCCACGACTCCATCCTGGTGGAGTGTGACGAGTCAGAGGCAGAGACGGTTGCCAAGCTCCTGAAGCGTACCATGGAATCAATCTATCCTGAGCTGACGGTTAAGTTGGTGGTGGATACTTCTATCGGTCAGAACTGGGGTGAGTTGTAGCTGGGTGACTGCTTTAGATTCCCCGGGATTCCCGGAAGCTTCAAATACACCGGGAATCCCGGTATATTGACATTCCCCGGGATTCCCGGTAGAATGCCAATATGCAGTGCCACGTATCTAACTCGGTCTTTATAGGTAATATTGATCCATTTTTGGCCGGGTTTGATATGTCCGATCCGACCCATTTATTGGTAACGACGCACGACCGATGGATGAGTGTTCACCCCGTAGTGCTGGCTATGCTAGCGGCCAAGGGTCTGACGCTGCCGACAGGTGCTGTTCAGTTCGACACCATCACAGCTTCGTCCGCCGGCTATTTCGAACGGATGCATTTGTTTTCCATGCTGGGGGTCGATTCGGGCATTACGATCACCGAGGCCGATCCGTCGGGCCGCTTTATACCACTTACACAGATCCGAACCGCCGATGAACAGACTCGTTTCATTACCGATATGGTCCCGCTCCTGCACCTGGAGCCGGCCCAAGCGGAGGCAATCCGCTACGTGGTGAGTGAGCTAATCCGTAATGTGCTGGAGCACTCCGGTTCGCCGCAGGGTGCAATTGTGGCAGCGCAATACCACAAAAACAGTAATTTGATCCGTCTGGGTATTGCCGATACGGGGGTGGGTGTCCGGCAGACTATTACCCGATCGCACCGAGCCTGGACCGACATGGAAGCGCTTAAATTGGCCCTGACACCTGGCATCACTGGTACCACGCCGCGTGAAGGTGGTACGCCCGATAATGCCGGGGCAGGGCTATTCTTTATCAAATCCATTGCCGTTAACAGCCGCAACTTCTTCATGCTCTACAGTGGTGATGCTCTGTATAAGCTGCTCAAGCGACCGACCGGCAGCCGCGTGCGTTTGCACGCCAACCCGTCTGACGACCGGCATTCCGAAAAGACCGGATTACCCTATTGGCAGGGTACGGTGGTGGGCATTGATTTGTCGCTTGATAACACTGGAGATTTTGCCGACCTGCTGGAGGCGATCCGCGCCGCTTATGGCTCGGCCGTGCGCGAGCGTAAAAAGGCGCGGTATAGGCGAGCGAGGTTTGAACCATGATATACATAGGTATCAGACAAGAGGCTGGTGCGTTTGCCGAAAATAAAGATGTGGCTAGTGGCTTGCGCGAACGCGTCGTGCTGCCCGGTCTGCGGCAGAACGATGAAGTTACACTTGATTTTACCGGCGTGGACGGCGCCACCCAGTCATTCGTGCATGCATTGATTAGCGAGGCTATGCGCGAATTCGGCCCCGAGGTGCTCGACCATATCATTTTCAAAGGTTGCAATGATACGGTGCGGCGGATCGTCGAAATAGTCATTGATTATATGCAGGCGAGCTGAGGATAGGATATGCAGCAGGGAATTGAACGAAAAATCGCCCGTGCCCGCGAGCTGCTCGCCACCGCTCACCACGCCGCCATCGCCACGGTGAACGAAGACTGCTCGCCGTATAACTCACCGGTTTTCTTGGCGCACGATGATGGGCTTATGCAGTTGTATTGGGCGTCGAATCCGGACGCGCAGCATAGCCAGAACGTGGCGCGCACGGGGCAGGTGTTTGTGGTGCTGTACGACAAGTCGAATGCTGGCTGCGGCCTGTATATTCGTGCGAATGACGCCCATGCCACCGAAGGCGCCGAGTTGTCGGCGGCCTACGAAGTGTTCCTGGCTTGTTCCAAGCGTGTCGATAAACACATTCCATCACTCGAGCACTACCAGGGCGCTGGCCCGGAGCGCATCTACACGGCCACGGTTCGGCAACTTTGGGTGAACGGCTCCGAACTCGGTGCCGACGGATTCATCGTGCGCGACCGCCGCTACGAAATCACACAGGAGGATCTGGCATGAGGAAGTTTAGGCTCAACAAACTGGTGCGCGACAACATTACCGACGAGATGATCCGCGACGGCCAAAAACCGGTAACGCGTACCCTGAACGACGCTGAGTACGTACGCGAACTGGTCCGCAAACTACGCGAAGAGGCCGGCGAGCTAACGGCGGATGATGTCAACGAAGCGCTCAAAGAGCTAGCTGACTTGCTGGAGGTGGCCGAAGCTTTGGCAATTGCCCTGGGCGCCGACTTTGATAAGCTGCGCAAGGTGCAGGCCGAGCGCAAGGCCAAGCGGGGCGGCTTCGCCAAGCGTATTTACATCGAACGGGTCGACTTGACCGATGACGACCCGTGGGTGGATTATTACGCCAAAGAACCAGCTCGGTTCCCGGAAGTAAAGGAATGA
>CAZRWV010000118.1:0-3939 GCA_964603965.1 uncultured Candidatus Saccharibacteria bacterium | reverse complement strand
GCCGCCATGTTATCTGCGATGTGGGCGGCATCGGCCCGGACTACCTGGGCAGGCTTGGGCTGCTGGAATTCCTCCAGTATCTTGCCCGAACTGTTGGTGACCTTTATGATGAACGCTTGCGGGATGGCTTGGCCCATGCGTGCCAGGCTGGCGATGCCGTTGACGTGGTCATTCAGGTGCAGGTACGCACTATCGCCGATGGCCGAGGCGGCGTAACACTGCGTTTCGTCGTCCTTGGTAACCTTAAAGAAGTCCTCCACATTCGGGTTGTAACAGCGGTAGCCGTCCGGGTTGTTCATGAGCGCCTTCATGGTGGAGATATTTTTGTTGATCGAGGTGGTGCGGTTGACGCTTGTGTCACCGGGTACGGAGGATATTACCGCCTTGACAGCCGGGATGTTCAGCGAAGCACCAATCGCATATCGCAGCGTGATAGGACCGCGGCCACCGCGGTCGTAGTCGTACAGACAGTTGCCGCCACCAGGCTTATTCGGGTCTGCACCCGGCAGGGTGTGGTCGGTACACTGGTAGCCGTCTATGGGTAGCGGACCGGTCTGGTCGTATAGCACGCTGCCGGCGCCGACGTTCGTATTGTTGTTAATGAAGTTGGCGTAGTCGTATGGCTTGACGGACGAACCGGGTGAGAGGTTGACATCGGTGGCGTAGTTGAGCTTCCCGTAGTTGCTGTTATTAAAATCGACACCGCCGATCAGTGCCATCACCTGTCCGGTAGCATTGTCCTCTGCTACGAACGCGGCATTGTCGACACCCTGCTTTTTAAGCAGATTCATGTGGTCGCCCAATGACTTATCGGCCAGATCCTGCAGGCCAACGTCGAGGGTGGTGACGACTCGCCAACCGCCGTACTTGATGAACGATGCCGGGAAATCTTTGGCTAACTGCTCTTTGGCGGCCATGACAAAATAGGGGTATTTGATGCCAGCGTAGTGGTCGATGGGCCGCTGGTGGATCAGTGCCAGGATGTCGACCTGCTTGGCCTCGTTGGCCTGAGATTGCTTGATGTACCCCTGCTGGACCATGCGGTCCAAGACATAGTGCTGGCGGCCGATCAGGCCTGAGCGGTCAAAATAATCGGTGGTGGCATAGGGATTGTACTCGGGGCTGGCGTACGGCGATAGCGAACCGGGCGACTGGGGCATTGCGGCCAGCAACGTAGCTTGGGCGAGCGACAAGTCCTTGGCGTCCACGCCAAAGTAATCCTGCGCCGCGGCCTGTACGCCGTTGTCTAGGCCGCTGTACGGCGCCAGGTTCAGGTAGGCGGTCAGGATGTCATCCTTACTGTATTCGCGCTCTAGCTCGACGGCCAGGATCAGCTCCTTCACCTTGCGGCTAACCGTGTGGTCGTTGGTCCAACCTTCGTTGAGCTTGACCAGCTGTTGCGTGATGGTGGAGCCGCCCTGTGTGCTACCACCGGTGGCATTATTGATGGCCGCGCGGGTGATACCTTTGAGGTTGAACGCACCTTCGTGGTAAAAGTCTTTGTCTTCGATGGCAATAGTCGCCTCTTTCATGTACTGGGCGATCTCGGTGCCTTGCACCGGAATGCGCTTGAAGGCGTCGTAGTCCTGGAACAGGAGCACGGTGTTGGTGCGGTCGTAATATGCGATGCTACCGCCGGAGTCGGCGCTGTTGATGCCTTTGATCTTCGGCAAGTCCTTACGGAAGTAGGCAAACAGGCCCACTACTATCAAAAAGCCCGCAAAAATACCAATGCCGGCCAGTTTGAGCGCCATAAGGGCACCCTCGCGGCTAAACCAATATCGCATGAGACGTTTGGGGTGCATGCGGTACAGCACGCGCTTCCACGGCTCTTTGGGCAACGTGCTGAGGTACGCGGCTTTGCGCTGCGCCCTGGCTTCTTTGCGCGCGCGCATGCGGTCTCCCAGCGTCTGATTGACGGTGATAGTCTTACCGCTTTTGGTCGTGTACGTATTCTTGGCGGCCTTGCGCCGCGGACGGGGTGTTGGTTCGCTCATATCGTTTTAAAGTATGGTCTCACTCACAATCTATACCGCTTTAGTATACCAAAAAAATGGCGGGGCAACCCGTATTTGAGTATCTCACGCTGTGCCGCTTGTCGAGCTGCGACGGTTGTGGCATCATAGGGATATGAGTCGGGCAGACATTTTCAACTTGTCCTATACCCACTGCTATCTGCGCAGCGCGGCCTATTTGCGTTAACTATCGCTTACCATGGCCCGCTGCGCTCCAAAAGCAAGCGGGTCTTTTACTATTAACTTACAGCAGAAACGGTATACTACATGAGTATGACACTATCCGAAGAACTAACCTGGCGCGGCTTCGTTAACCAGACGACGTACAAAGATATAACGGCGATAGACGCAGCTACGCCAACCTTCTACATGGGTTTTGACGCCTCAGCAGACTCTCAAACCGTGGGTAACCTGGCCGGCATGATGTTTGCCAAGGCTTTTTTGCGCCACGGAGCCAAAGGCGTATTGCTGGCCGGCGGTTCCACCAGCCTCATTGGCGATCCAGGTGGCAAGGATGCCGAACGTCCGTTGCAGTCCGAAGAAACCATTGCATACAACGTCTCAAAGGCTGCCGAACAATTGCAAACAGTGCTGCGCGGCCATGATTTTAAGCTCGTAAACAATCTGGATTGGACGCGCGACCTTACTGTCATCCCATTCTTGCGCGATATTGGCAAGCACTTTAGTATGACCCCACTAGTGCAACGCGACTACATAGCTAAACGCATTGGCGAGGGCGGTGCCGGCATCAGCTACACCGAATTCAGCTACACTATTTTGCAAGGAATGGATTACCTGCATCTGTTCGACACCGAAGGTGTAACGCTACAGCTCGGCGGCTCCGATCAGTGGGGTAACTGCCTGAGCGGGGTCGAACTGGTTCGTCGTGCTCGCGGCCAGGAGGTGAACGTTGTTACCTTGAACTTAGTGATTAATAAAGCTACGGGCAAGAAATTCGGTAAAAGCGAAGAAGGCGCCGTGTGGTTGGATACTGCCAAGACAACGCCGACCCAATTCTACCAATTCTGGATTAATGCCGATGATATGGGTGTAGAAGAGTACCTGAAAATTTACACCGAATTGGATAAAGAAGAGGTCGATGGCTTGATGGCTGAGCACCGTGCCAATCCGGCTCAACGCCTGGCCCAAACCCGCTTGGCCGAAGAGATCACTCGACTTGTGCATGGTGAGGATGCCTTGCGGACGGCCAAAGCGGTAACACATGCTCTAATAGTCCAAGATGCGATCGGTAACCTAAACGAGGATGTATTGCCTGCCTTGCGCAAGGAAATCCCAGCCGTCAATGCACCTGAAACTGGGTCGGTCGTTGAGGCACTGGTAACGAGCGGCTTGGCCACTTCGAACACTGAGGCGCGGCGTTTCTTAAGCGAAAACGCCATCAGCGTGAACGGCCAAAAGGTCGCGCGTGATCGGTTTGAATCCGGTGACTTCCATAACGGACGGCTGATGCTGCGCCGTGGCCAAGCCTTTAAAGATTCGGCGCTCGTGGAGCTGGCGGCCGCTCCGGCACCGGTCGGGGATGCGTCGGAGGCTTAAGTACGTATGCGGCGGCTGATCGGCACACTCATCGGCAAATCGGTCGCCCAAGTGGTGAAGGCCCGTGGCCAAAGCGGCGGGCAGGCCATGCCTGGGCTCGTGGTGGAAACATTCGTGCCGCGCTATCTGGACGCTATGCTGCGGCAACTGCCGGATGGTGTGGCGGTCATTACTGGCACTAACGGCAAAACCACTACCACCAAGATGGTGGTGGAAATGCTGCGTGCTAACGGCAAACGAGTGCTCACTAACCCCACGGGTAGTAATCTGACGCGGGGGATCATCAGCAGTGTGTCGCGCCAGGCACGGATCACCGGCCAGCTGCCGTTCGACATTGCGGTGTTCGAACTGGACGAAGCTTATGCCA
>CAZRWV010000117.1:0-3950 GCA_964603965.1 uncultured Candidatus Saccharibacteria bacterium | reverse complement strand
CTTCGGTGCCCATCAGCTTGTTAAAGATCGCGTCGGCCTTTTCGGCGTCCTCGATCTTTACCTGCACCAGCACGCGCTTGACCGGGTTCATGGTGGTCTCGAACAGCTGCTCGGCGTCCATCTCGCCCAGGCCCTTGTAGCGCTTCAGCTCGATAAAGCCGGCCTGCTTTAAGCGTTCTTCATCCGGGTCGACCTTGAGGCCTTCCTTCTTGCGCCTTTCGATCGTCGCGTCCAACACCTTGTCCAGTTCGGCCTCATCGTAAATGAAGATGCTGTTTTTGCGGCCTGGTTTGACCAGCTCAAACAACGGCGGCTTAGCCAGGTACACGTGGCCGGCGTCCACTACGGGGCGCATGTAGCGGAAGAAGAACGTCATGAGCAGCGTGGCGATGTGGCTGCCGTCAACATCAGCGTCGGTCATGATGATGATGCGGTGATAACGCAGGCCATCCAGACTGAAGGAATCTTCGATGCCTACGCCCAGCGCTTTAATCAGCGACAGGATTTCGTTATTGGCCAGCATTTTGTCCAGGCGGGCACGCTCGACGTTCAGGACTTTGCCGCGCAGCGGCAGAATGGCCTGGGTCTTAAAATCACGGCCGGTTTTGGCACTGCCGCCGGCGCTGTCGCCCTCCACCAGGTAGATTTCGCTGCTCGCCGGGTCCTTGCTGTTGCAGTCGGCCAGCTTGCCGGGCATGCTCGCGCCGTCCAGCACGCCTTTGCGAATGATGTTTTCGCGCGCGGCACGGGCGGCTTTGCGGGCACGGGCCGCCAGCAGCGCTTTGCCCACGATCTTTTTGGCGATGGCCGGGTGCTCTTCCAGGTAGTAGCCAAAGTATTCGGCCATGACCTGCTCGACGTAGCCACGGACCTCGGGGTTGCCCAGCTTGCCTTTGGTCTGGCCTTCGAACTGCGGGTCGGGTAGTTTGACTAAGATAACCGCGGTCAGGCCCTCGCGGGTGTCTTCACCGCTCAGCGCTTCTTCCTTTTCTTTCAGCAGGCCGTTTTTACGGGCGTAATCGTTGACGATACGCGTCAGCGCGGCCCGGAAACCGGTCAGGTGCGAACCGCCATCGGGGTTCACCACGTTGTTGGCGAACTGCTTGATGGTCTCGGTAAAGCTGTCGGTATATTGCATCGCGATCTCGATCTGGCTGTCTTTGACCGTCTTGTCCACGTAAAACAAGTCATCATCCACCGGTTCTTTGCCGACATTCAGGTGGCGAACGTAACTTTGAATACCACCCTCGAAATAGAAGCTGTACTTTTGGCCAGTTGCATCGTTGATGAGCGTAGTCCGTACACCTTTTGTGAGATAAGACGAGTTACGCAGGTGATCCAGGATAGTCTGGTAGTCAAACGCCTGGGTCTGCGTGAAGATGCTCGCGTCTGGGTAGAACGTGATCTCGGTACCATGCGGCCTATCGGCCGGGGCCTTGCCAGTCGGCGCCAACGGGGCGTCCGGCGCGCCCTTGGTGTATTCCTGATGGTAGATCTTGCCATCTTTGTAGACGTTGACGATCAGACGGATGCTCAGCGCGTTCACCACCGAGGCGCCCACACCGTGCAAACCACCGGACACTTTGTAGCCACCGCCACCGAACTTACCGCCGGCGTGCAGCACCGTCAGCACGGTTTCCACCGTACTCTTGCCTGTCTTGGGGTGGATATCCACGGGGATACCACGCCCGTTGTCGAACACGCTAACGCCGCCGTCAGTCAACATCGTGACCGTCACATGGTCCGCATGACCTGCCAGCGCTTCGTCGATACCGTTGTCCACGATCTCCCACACCATGTGATGCAGACCCTCTTCGCCAGTCGAGCCAATGTACATACCCGGGCGCTTGCGCACCGGATCCAGGCCCTCGAGCACTTGAATCTGATCAGCCGAATATCCCTTTTGATCAGCCACTACTAAACCCTCTCTACTAGACTTTTGGTTCACACCTTATTATTCTGCATATTAGTATAACGTCATCTGTTGCTTTCGGCAAGCCAACCGTAGAAAGAACAACGATGACCGCCACCCCGCCGCCAGAACCCACGCTCCGTTCGCTTGGTCGGCTGTTGTGCAAGGCTACAACCGGGCTGGCAACTCGCTTCGCTCAGACATGTCAGCCCGACCCTTCGGGCGAGTTGTAGCTTGCACAAACAGGCCGAGCCGGGCTCACTCCGCAAGTGGCTTCTGGCAGCGGGGTGGCGGCCCGCCGCTCTGCGACGACACTTGCGGAAGGAGCATGGCTCGGCCGTTCGTGGAACCGACAACACCACGGCGCAGCCGTGACGATTGGACATGTCCGAAGCCGCCTTCCGGGCGGCAAGTTGTCCAATCGGTTGTCGGGCTCCACAATGGCCGACCAAGCGACTGGAGAGTGGCGTCGCAGAGCGGCGGGACCGACTACGCTGCCGGACTGGTCGGAGCAGCTGGCGTAGAGTCGTTCGCGTGCAGCTGCCCCTCTTTGTCGATATAGATCGTGTCGTCCGAAGCTGGCCCCTTCTGATCCGTGGCCATAGCCGGATTGCCAACAATCGGCCCGGGCGCCGGCTTCACGTCCAACGGACCGGCCTGGGTGTCGACCGACAGGTCTATCTGAGCTGCTGGGGTGGCCGGTGCAGCCGACGCTTCTGCCGGTTTCAAGCCCTTTTTCAGTTCCTGGGCGATATCGTTGATCTCTTGCTGGTCCAACTGTGCGCTCGAGACGTTGCCGCCATCGGCCTGGCCGACCATGTCTAGCTCGCGCGTGTGCGCCGCACGGGGCTCTGGGTCGACAACAGGCGCTGCAAACGCCTGAACCGCTGCCGGGGCTGGCACGGGCGCAGGAACCGATGCGGGCGCCGGCCCGGCAGTACGCTGCTTGGCCAACCACTCGTCCAGGAATGAACCGCTGCCGGGGCCAGCTGGCGCACCAGCGCCCGGACGCGGCGGCGGACCGGCTGACGCAGGGCCGCCGAAAGAAGGCGGTGCAAAGCCGCCAAACGAGCTGTCGAACGGCTTACGCTCGGGCTCTTTGGGTGTCATGTGCTCGGCCACCATCTTTTCCACCACCGCACGCGGCTTGCCGTATTTGGCAGCTGACAGCTGCTTGAGCGCCTCGGCCAGCTTCATATTCGGGTTGCCCAATGGCGCCAGCGCAGCCATGCTGAACGGCTGCGTCGGCACACCGCTTATCAGCGTCCGCACGATACTGTTAAAGTTGGGTACGCGCAGCAGATCGTCAGCATCAAACTGCGGCTGGAAGTATCGCCCCAGCGACTCTACATCGTTTTGACCGACGCGGAAGCTCACAATGGTACCGATGTTACCAAACACTGCGTCGCGGATTTCCTCGGTCAGCTGCGTTGTGAACTGGTTCGCCACAGTCAGGTTCAGGTGATATTTTCGGGCCTCGGACATGATGGTGGCAAACGAGTCGGTCGAGAAGTTCTGGAACTCGTCCACGTACAAGCAGAAGTCTTTACGCTCGTTTTCGGGAATGTCGCTCCGGCTCATAGCCGCCGCCTGGAACTTCATAACAAAGATCATGCCCAGCAATTTACTGTTCAGATCGCCAGTGCGGCCCTTGCTCAGGTTCACGATCAAGATCTTTTTGTTATCCATAATATCGCGCAGGTCAAATACGCTCTTGGTCTGCCCAATGATGTTGCGCATCATATCGTTGTTCAAAAACGCGCCGAATTTGGCCGTAAACCAAGCCGTCACCTCACCCGCTTCATTGCTACGCTGGCTGGCCGGATACTGCTTTTGCCAATAATCGAGCACCGCCTTGTCACGTACCGGGTCCAGATACTGTAATTTGTGCTTCAAAAACGCCGGATCGCGGAAGAGCTGCGGAATTTCCACGAATGTACCACCGGCCGGATCGCCCATCACCGCAATCGCGGCGTTGCGGAAAATGTCTTCGTAGCGCGGCCCCATAATGCCCTGGTGTTGCGGGTCGTACAACTTG
>CAZRWV010000116.1:0-4121 GCA_964603965.1 uncultured Candidatus Saccharibacteria bacterium | reverse complement strand
GCTTGACCTTGGTCAAGGCTCTTCTTGAAGGCCTCGATACCAGTCACAACAGACTTGGTGGTCGGGCGGATACCAACGATTTCAACTTCGTCGTTGATCTTGACTACACCAGCTTCGATACGGCCAGTAGCAACAGTGCCACGGCCCTTGATGCTGAAGACGTCTTCAATAGGCATGATGAATGGTTTGTCCAGTGCGCGTTCCGGTACAGGAACATACTCGTCCATAGCCTTGACCAGTTCCATAACAGCGTCTTCGTTGGCAGCGTCGCCATCGAGAGCCTTGGTAGCGGAACCCTTGATGATCGGGCAGTCGCGGTCGAAACCGTTCTTGGCCAGCAGGTCACGGATTTCCTCTTCGACCAGTTCGACTAGGTCGGCGTCAGCCAGGTCCATCTTGTTCATGAAGACCAGGATCTTTGGTACGCCCACCTGCTTGGCAAGCAGAACGTGCTCGCGAGTCTGGGGCATAGGACCGTCGGCAGCAGACACGACCAGGATGGCACCGTCGATCTGAGCAGCACCGGTGATCATGTTCTTGACGTAGTCGGCGTGACCAGGCATGTCGACGTGCGCGTAGTGGCGCTTCTCGCTCTCGTATTCCTGGTGGCTGGTCGCGATAGTAATACCGCGAGCGCGCTCTTCGGGAGCGTTGTCGATCTTGTCGTAAGGAATGAACTTGTTAACGTCGCTAGGCAGTTTCTTAGCCAAAACTGCGGTAATCGCGGCGGTGAGTGATGTTTTACCGTGGTCCACGTGGCCCATAGTACCAACGTTGACATGCGGCTTGGTGCGGTCAAAAACTGCTGCCATAAGGTTTGATTGCTCCTTTAAATTCTTAGTTGCATGAGAATAATAGAACTCACACGAGTTACGTGGGAATAGTATAGGGAAAGCCAAGGAGTTTGTAAAGAGAGCGGCGTTACGATTGGATTTCGCGGCAGGCAGTAATAATGTCGCGGTAAATCTCTTCGAGCGCACCCTTGGACAGCGGCCCCTGGTTAAGCGCATTGATCCGCTCGATGACCACGCGTTCGCGCGCCGGATCGTAGGCTTTGATCCCGTCCTTTGCCTTACGCCTGCCAATTTCGAGTGCCACAGAGGCGCGCTCGTTCAGCAAACGCACCAATTGCTCATCGATGCTGTCGACGCGGGCACGCAATGAGACAAGGTCTTGTGTCATAACCGGGACAGTATACACCCGTTTGTCAGATTGTACAGTGATGTTTACACGCCTATCCGGTAACGTCTGAGCAGGCCCCGCTGCACCAGTCCCTCGATGTAGTCGTAGATCTTGCCAATGCGCGCCGTGTACTGCTCGCGCTGCCGGTCACTCTGCGGCGGTACACGCTTGACCACGGTGTAGAGGATAGCTTCCAACGGGTTCTGGCCTTCGCTGTTGGCTTGACGCGAATCATTCAGATAGGACTGCATGCGCTCAAACGCCATGTCGGCCCGGATAGGATTGAGCTGTTTGGCCTGAAAATAGTGGCGGAACGCGCGTAAGAACACCGCCTGGTTCACACTGATGCGCGTTTGCTCCTCGAACCCCGGCATCGCCCGGTTGCGGATGAGCTGTGCTGGCACCTGATCCTCGCCCAGCAGCAGTAATATCGCCAGTCCTAAGCAGCGCTGCTCCACCAGAAAACTCTCGTGGTACGGCGACACCGCCCGCTCCAGCTCCCACGGGGCGTGCTCCAGCAGACGCTCGATGGCGAGCGCATAGAATTCGTACAGCGAGATAGGCGTCTGCTCGCCACCCTCCATAGCTTCGTCCGACATAATAACCCTTACAGCATACTATTTGATAGGAGTCGCCGTAAAGCCACCCCCAGCTTAAGCCGAACGCTTGTGCGCCGGTCTATGGAACAACTGACCGCTTATTGCCTGAGCACCGTCTATGAGCACTGCAGCCCCATAGTGGAGCCGACTTCTGGTGCCAGTAAGTGCACCATATGCCAGGCGAATGTTGCGACGCAGCTCCTTACCAGATATTGTCCTACTCCTCAGGCCGTACGACACAGCTTCCCTGCGGATGGATATCAGCTGTTTAAGAAGCGTGGCCTCAAGTGTGGATGCTGCAGGCTCGTCATCTTCTGCCGATTCACCAACTACACGTACGGTTCGCTTGATTGCTGTAAATACATCTAAAATATCTAGATCAGCCGCCGGAACATGGACCAGGTCGCCGGCTAGGCCCTGCAAGGCTGTAGCGGCAGCACTGCGGCGTGCTCTGAGCGACGCGCGGTCCATGCCAACTTCATCAAAACTAGCATCGGGATAGAACGACTCGTACAGTGCGTGATAATCAAAGGCCGTAGGTGTCGCCGCCAGTAGTGCGAGCTGCACAAGTTCACACCTCGCGTCTAATGAACGCCCCATATCGGGAACGTGCGGCCGCACAAGTGTATCTACCCTCATATCGTGGCCTTGAAGGCGCATGTAGTCCCCTACGCGTGGCCGCTCCTCGGTGGCTACGGCCTCTAGCGTAGCAAGGTAGTACTGTACACTGTCATTATTAGCCTGTCTTGTGGTGTCGGGCGCATCACTAAAGCCGGGATCACGACCTTGCACTATCATATACACTTATTATAGCACGCCCTGTATCTATTTGTCAAGTCGTGTCAGTCTGGAGGTGAGCATAGCAAAAAGAGTCGCAGGATAGCCCTCGACTCTTTCCTATTATCCGATCCGGCTACTTGCTGTTCTTGGCAATGATAGCCGTAGCCACGTTTGGCGGTACGTCCGCGTAGTGAGCGAGCTCCATGCTGGAGCTGGCGCGGCCCTGCGTCATGCTGCGCAGGTTGGTGGTGTAACCAAACATCTCGCCCAGCGGTACGATGGCGGTGATTTCTTTGATACCACCAGCCAGGTCTTCCATCGACTCGATGCGGCCACGCTTGCTGTTCAGGTCGCCGATCACGTCACCCATGAAGCTTTCGGGGGTGACAACAACGACTTTCATGACTGGCTCAAGCAGCGTCGGGCTAGCTTTCTTGACGCCTTCCTGGATAGCCATGGAGCCAGCGATGTTGAAGGCCATTTCGTTGGAGTCGACTTCGTGGTAGCTGCCGTCGTAGAGCTCGGCGCGGATGTCTACTACTGGGTAACCGGCGATCACACCATTGGCTAGGGCTTCTTCGATACCCTTGCGGACGGCCGGGATGTACTCGGTCGGCACCACGCCACCCTTGATGGAGTTGACGAACTCAAAGCCGGCACCGGCCTCGTTTTGGAACAGGCGCAGCCAGACGTCCCCGTACTGACCACGGCCACCGGATTGGCGGACGAACTTACCCTGGACTTCAACGGCGTCCTTGCGAATGGTTTCGCGGTAAGCTACCTGCGGCTGACCGATGTTGGCTTCCACGCTAAATTCGCGCTTCATGCGGTCAACGATGATTTCCAGGTGCAGCTCACCCATGCCGCTGATGATGGTCTGGCTGGTTTCGGGGTCAGTGCGCACGCGGAAGGTCGGGTCTTCTTCGGCCAGGCGCTGCAGGGCCAGAGCCATCTTCTCTTGGTCGGCCTTGGTCTTGGGCTCGATAGCGATGCTAACCGGCGGTTCTGGGAACGTGATGTTTTCCAGAATGATGGGGTTGCCCGGGTCACACAGGGTGTTGCCAGTGGTGGTACCCTTCAGGCCCACGATGGCGGCAATGTCGCCGGCGTCAACTTCGGTAACATCTTCACGCTTGTCAGCCTGCAGACGAACGATGCGGCCTACGCGCTCTTTTTCGCCCGTAGAGCTGTTCAGCACATATGAGCCAGCGGTAATTTTGCCGGAGTAGACACGGAAGTAGGCTAGCTTGCCCACAAATGGGTCGGTCGTAATCTTGAACGCCAGCGCGCTGAACGGCTCGCTTGCGTCGTGCTTGCGCTCGATCTCGTCACCCGTCTTTGGGTGGACACCCCAGGTGGTCGGGCGGTCAATTGGTGCGGGCAGCAGGTCGGTAACCAGGTCCAGCAGCTTTTCGACGATCACGCCACGGCCGTCACCACCGGTTACAGCGTAGAACTTGCCGGTCAGAACGGCAGTACGGATAGCGCCGCGGATCTCCTCTTCGGTCAGGCCCTCTTCGCCAACCTCGAGGTACTTTTCGAGCATGGCTTCGTCTTCGG
>CAZRWV010000115.1:0-4121 GCA_964603965.1 uncultured Candidatus Saccharibacteria bacterium | reverse complement strand
GTAAGGGCATGTCCCGCTTGATGTGGTAAAAGGGCAAAATAAGCGTGCGGATAAGCTGCTCAATGTGGTCGTGTGTGGGCTTCGGCATGAGTATAACTATACGCTTTGCTATACTAAAAGCACCGTCCCGACCTGCCGGGACTTTATATCATGGACATATTTCGGCGAGCATTAGAGCGTTTGAGCCGGAAACCCGAGGGGCGTTTCTGGCGTTGGCTGCGGCATCCGTTCGGCCTGCCAGTGGCGGTGTTCTTTGGGTTGCTAGTGGTGGGTAGCGCGGCGTTGGCATTTGCGTTCATGCACCAGACCGCCACGTTTCGGCCGAGCAGCAACTACATCGCCATTATCTCGTACGACCATCAGAGTCGCGTAGTGCCTACCAAAGAACAGACGGTGGGCGAACTGCTCGACAAGCTCGACGTACCGGTGGGCAAACGCGACCGCGTGGAGCCCAGCCTGGATACGACCATCGTGCAGGACAACTTCCGCATCAACATCTACCGCGCGCTGCCGGTAACCATCGCGCACGACGGCGCAACCACCACTGCCTACAGTTCCGCTGCTACGCCGCGCGGCGCGGTGATCGATGCCGGCCTGCCGCTCTATCCCGAGGACGCCGTTGTAGCCCGCCCGGCCCAGAACCTGCTGGCCGAGCAATCCGTCGGTGAACAAATCGCCGTGGAGCGCGCAGTCCCTGTTACCCTGAATGACTACGGTACGGTGCTCGTGCTGCGTACCCACGCCAAAACCGTGGCCGAGCTGCTGCAAGACAAGGGTATTACGCTGGAGGCGGAAGACACAGTACTGCCGGCTCTGTCCACGCCGATTACGCCGGGCCTGCAGGTGTTCGTGACGCGCAAGGGCACGCAGATTGTGACCGAAACGCAAACCATCCCCGCGCCGGTACAAGCAGTACTCGACTACTCGCTGTCGTTCGGTACTACGGCGGTGCGCCAGCAGGGCAGCAACGGCACCGAGCTGCTGACGTACCAGGTGAACACCGAAAACGGTAAGGAAGTTGGCCGCACGCTATTGCAGACGGTGGTGACCGTGCCAGCGGTGCCGCAGATTATTGCCAAGGGTAAGGCCGTGAGTATTCCGGATGACAAGCAGGCGGTTATGCGTCAGGCCGGCATCGCCGAAGGCGATTTTGCCTACGTTGACTATATTGTTAGCCATGAATCTGGCTGGTGTCCCACCAAACTGCAGGGCCAGATCGGCTACTGCCCCGGCTACGCTCCGGGCGTCTATCCGTCGGGCAAGGGTTATGGCCTGGTGCAAGCCACTCCCGGCACCAAGATGGCCAGCGCCGGCAGCGACTGGGAAACCAACCCCGTCACCCAGCTGCGCTGGGCCAGCGGCTACGCCAGGGCGCGCTACGGCAGCTGGGAAGCAGCGTATGACCATTGGACCGTTCATCATAACTGGTAGAATAAGCTGATGGACGTAACGCCAAAGAAATCCCTGGGCCAACACTGGCTCCACGACGAACCAACCCTGGATGCGATTGTTGACGCCGCCGACGTGCAGTCCGGCGACACGGTGCTCGAAGTCGGCCCCGGCCTAGGTACGTTAACACGCCGCTTGCTGGCCCGCGGCGCCCAGGTAACCGCCGTCGAGTTCGACGCCGACCTGGCCCGCAATCTAGAGGACGGACCTATAGGGAACGAAGCAATTGTGGTCCAGCAAGACATTCTGAAGTTCGACCTCACCACGCTGCCCACTGACTACAAAGTGGTGGCGAACATCCCGTACTACCTTACGAGCAACCTCATCCGGGTCATGACCGAAAGCACCAACCCCTTCAGTACGGCCGCCATCTTGATCCAAAAAGAAGTTGCCGAACGTGTTGCGGCCCAGCCCGGCCAGATGTCGCTGCTGAGTGTAAGCGCGCAGTATTACTGCGACGTTAGCCTGGGCCCGGTGGTACCCGCCAAGCTGTTTACTCCGCCGCCCAAGGTGGACAGCCAGGTGCTGGTGCTGCATCGCCGTGCCGAACCGCTGTTTCCAGGTACGGACACGCGAAGCTTTTTCCGTGTGGTCAAAGCCGGCTTTAGTCAAAAGCGCAAGACGCTCGTTAACGCATTGAGCGGCGGGTTGGCGATTTCGAAAGATCAGGCGCGGGGGTTGCTCGGTGCCGCCGGTATTGCCGAGAATACCCGGGCTCAGGCATTGTCGTTGCAAGAATGGTATGAGTTGTATAAAGTTGCAGTGTAAGAAGATTAATATTGACCAATATGCGTAAGTGTGATATTATGTGCCTATGCTTCACCTCGCTACTGGTCCAGAGATGGGACCAAGCCCTGTTCGTCCGGCGTTGACGACCGCCCTATTAGTGCCGATAGATGCTGTTGTTTTCAATGAGCTCCGACCGGACAACACAGTCGAGCTCGAACAAATTATGCGTCAGAATACTGAGCCTATGGGCAGTACATTAACCGATATTGTAGGCGTTTGCGCTCGTATGGTTGAACACCACCCAGTGCTCGCAAGCATCTTCTTCGGGGGTGGAACTGTTATATCCGGGATAGAGGCAGTCGTACGGTACAGGCGTAACAGACGCATTCGAGCTGCGATTGAGCCCGGACAGAGATAATAGCCTGTGCCCGCTAGCTATCAAGATGGCTACTATGCAGATCTCTTGACAAACCGCTTGTAGTTATGCTAAACTACGCAATTGTAGGGGTATTATACCCTTACGAATAACGTTATGGGGCTGAATTTTAAGCTCGACGTTGGTACGTTACGGTTAGATCCGCAGGTCGCTTGTCAGCGTTATAGGCAAACCACAATAGATGCAAAATCTACTGTTGCACAGAATGCGTTTGGTCGGTTCAGCGATATGCTGGACAAGTTCTTTGAGAACAACCTCCAACCCCAGACTGTACTCGCAGCTTAATCACTGCGAAAATGCCTTGCACGACACCAGATAGTGCAATCGCGTTTCATATTTCTGGACGCTCGGTCGGAAACATCCGGGCCGGCCGCTAAGATTTGGATTGCTCGCGTGGAACGTTCGTTTGTTTAGAAACCCACGCGCTAAGACATCAAAGCAAACTACACCTGTAGACGACTAACTAAGACGCTGACGGACTCGGGGGGCAGAACCCCGACAGCTCCACCAAATGAGCATTATCCAATCCGGATAGTGCTTTTTTTGTTGGTTTTCAATCTGTATGTTGTAGTTCAACGGCGAGTTTAGACGTTCTGGCCGCTGGGTATGTTCGTGGTCCGTCTAGACGAGATAACGCTACCCGAGTATTTCTTTTATAAAATCTGAGGTGGTAGCAAGGTAGCGGCGCTTCTTGAGTGAGTACGTGAACTGTGACTTGTCGAACTTGTTCACCAAGCCGCCTTGCCACTCAATAGTGGAGATGCAGTAAAGACCACGCTTTGCGCGCGTCATACCGACAAAGAGCAGGCGGCGTTGGGCTTCATATGTGGTTAGTCCACGGGTCTTGTTCGGCAGTACGCCGTTCACTAGACCGACAATAAATACAAAGTCCGCCTGGAGACCTTTGGAGCGGTGTATGGACATGATGTTGACGCAGTTCTCCGTGGCTTTCTCCGTGGACGCATCGCGCATCAAGAGACCGAGCCTCTGCAGGATACGTTTAAGCTCGGCAGGCTCTGCTGCGCCTTCAAAGAACGGAGTGTACTGCTCGAACTCTGGGCGGGCGAGAAGCTCTTCAACGGTGGGCTGCACGACGAGGTCTGCGGACGTAGTGCCGTCGTAGTAACCGTCGACTGCAATCTTATTTAGCACCTTGCTTTCCTCGTAGTCGTCGAGGAACGAGGCAGAAAGCATGGCATGCAGTTTCCCTAGCTTGTAAGGTGTAAGCGCTCGCCGCATTGCCGTAAAGAGGTACAGGTTCAACAGCCTGTGGCTGCCGAGCGCAAACTTCATGTACGCCGCATCAGCCAGCTTCTCCATGGCGACCCGGTTCTGTGTCCAGTCGATCGCATCAACACCATTCTCCTTTAGAAAGTCGGCCAGGCCAGCGGTCACCAATTTGGAAGGTGCAAGAACCATAACGCTGGGCTTGGGGTCCGTTTGCTCCTTGTAGATCCTTGTAATTTGGTCAAGCAGCCGTTGCTGCAGCTCACCAGTGTCTCGGTAC
>CAZRWV010000114.1:0-4216 GCA_964603965.1 uncultured Candidatus Saccharibacteria bacterium | reverse complement strand
CACGGCCGGCTACGACGTGAGCGCAACTCCATCAGCGCGGTGTTCACGGCCAGTCGGTGCAGCCACGTGGACACCGCGCTCTCGAAGCGGAAGCTGGGCAGTGCTTGCCATGCGCGCACGAAGGCTTCCTGGGTCAAGTCTTCCGCCCGTCCGCTTGCCTGCCCCACCAGCCGCGCGATCACGCCATGCACGCGGCGGTGATGGCGGCAGTAGAGCTGCTCGAATGCGCTGACGTCGGCCACCGCCGCACGCCGCGCCAACGTCGTGTCTTCGTCGGAAGCATCGAAAGCTTCAAGCATCTGGGGAATGGGCGTGGTCTGCATCAGCATGGATAGTCTGATGCAACGTTATTGGGAATGGTTTAAACGATACTGGCCGCTTCAGTGCTGCATGCACCGCAGCGCTGCCAGCTTCCCTTGATAACTCTCGCGCATTGACCCTTCCCGACATAAATCCGCACTTCGGAAAATGCAGATTTTGCAATTAATAAGCACCTGCTTCCAATCGAAAACTGAAGGCCATACAAATTACCCATGGGAATGCTCCATTATGACGATGCAATCCCTTGCATTAGGCGTATGTCACCCAAAAACAAAAAGCCGGCCTTCTTTCGAAGGCCGGCTCAGTAGAACTAAACTAACAAGAAAATTACCAATCGTACGAAGCGCTAAACATCACATATCGCGGAGTCGCAAAAGAAAGCGGCATATTGTAGGTGTTGCCCACAATATAGCGACCAGCCCGAACACCCACGGTGCTATTGATAACCGCGGCGTTGGTCTCATTGAGCAGGTTCATCACGTTCATGCTCAACGCCAGCTTGTGATCCGCAAAAGCCGGACGATAGGTCAGGCCCAGGTCCACCCGATGCTGCCACGGCAAACGAGTCTTACCCGGAGGCGAGGCTTCACCGAAGCAGGTGTGGTAGGAGGAGCGGTAACCAATCGGATCGCTCAGCGGGCTGCCATCCGGGCTGTAATAGTCAAAGCAGCTGATCGGCGCACCGGACAGGATGGTCAAGTTGCCACTGATGATCCACTCGGGGCTGAAGGCATAGCTACCACGTGCCTTGAGCTGATGGCGGCGATCATTGGACAGGTAACCATCCGCAAACATCATGATCTCAGCAGCATCCCAGTTCTGGCTGAGCGAAATACCGCTGTCATGCTCGTCGCCGCCCTGGCCCGTATCGGAGTTAGCCGGACCTTCGGTGTTACCGGTGCTCTTGCTATAGGTATAGTCGACGCGGGCTTCCCATTTACCATCGAACGGATGCTCGATGAACAGGTCAAGCGCATTGTAGTTACGCTTCAGCTTCGACGGCCATCCCCAATCTTCCGGCCCCATGGCCAAGGAAACATAGCCAGTGCCGTCCGCGTTGATCAGGTTGAAATGATTGGTGGCGTTCGGATTCGCCATCCAGCAACCTGTAGCCCTGAGCGCATCGATATCGACCTGATCAGTCAACCCTTCAGCTTCAAGCTTGGCCTCCATGCGACCCGGATCGCAAACATCGTCGATAGCCGACTTCAGCTCGCGCCGGGTCAGCTTGGCGCCGACAGTCCACTTTTCGGTCAGCTGCGCCTGAATGCCCAGGATGAACTCATCCTGATATTCGCTCTTCAGGTCGGCAGCCGCCACGGTGGCCGGATCCTTGGCTTGGCCGAATTCATGGTTGGACGACACCTCGCCAGCATCCGCCTTGGTACCATCCGCGGACCCAATCGGGCTCAACCCAGTCGGCACACCATTGGCGTCGATTCCGGTGTAGTTGTAGTAGTGATCGGTGTAGTAACCGGCAGCGGCGCCTCGCACAGCCACTTCCATCGGCAACGCCAGGAAGTAACGACCGGCGTTACCAAAAACCTTGAACGAGGAATCACCGTACACATCCCAGCTGAAGCCCAAACGAGGAGCCCACTGATCGCCACTCTCCACGAACGGCTTGCCCGCCACGTTGTAGTTGGTGAACTTGTCGTTGCGGACACCCAACGACAGCAGCAGGTTGTCCGTCACCTGCCAGCGGTCTTCCACGTAGTAGGCCTTTTGGTCCAGCGACATGGAGGTAGACGTGGAGTAAATGATCTTGTCCACGACATAGGCGCTAGCGGGCTTGCCGACATTCAGTTCGTCAGCATCAGAAATGTTGACGGTCGGATCAACCTTGCTGTATGCCCAATTGTCGCCGATCTGCGTGGAGCCTTCGTTCGCGGCCGAGAACTTCATATTGTCGATGCCGAACGTCAGGGTGTGATTGCCAACCACCCATTCCAGTTCGGCACGGAGACCGCTGGTGTAATCGCGCGCATCGGTTGCCGACGCCGTGGTCTGGGCATTGGTGATGCCCTTGGTCGGATCAGTACCAGCCGGCCAATACGCGGGGTTCTGATTGTTGGTACCAGAAACATACGCCAGTTCCTGCGGCGGGATACCACCTTGCGACAGGTAGCTCAAACGCTGCCGACCGTAGGTAGCACTGAAGGTCAGATTGTCCGTGAAATAACCGGTGTACTTGAGGATGGAAAACTCATCGTTTTCCTTGGTGAGCCCGGACGGAGTCATGAAGTCGCCAATCACGTCCGAACCAAAATCGTACTTGTACAGACTCGACTCGTACTCATACTTACGAGCCATGTAGGTGTATTCAAGCAAATGGTTGTCAGTGACATTCCAATTCAGCTTGGCATAGACCTTCGGATCCTTCGCGTTAGTGCGGGAGATCTGCGGCGCACCGGTCGAAGTCGGAGAGCCCTCACCGTCCGTGTCCTGCTGCTCGACCGACACGAAGCCAAACAGGCGATCCTGAATCAGCGGGCCGCCGGCGTAAGCACTGTAAGTGGTGTACCAAGACTTACCGCGATTACCGCGGGTGTAGATCTTCCCAGGAAGCGTGGTGTTCTGGTACACGTACTGGTGACCAGCGAGTTCCGGAAGAGTTTCATTCGGGAAGAAGCGATTCGGAGCATCTTCACGCAGGTCCTTCGGCACGTAGACGACCTGACCACCAAAATGCCATTCATTGGTACCGCTCTTGCCGATCTGGCTGATCACGCCACCATCGGAACGACCGTACTTGGCGCTGTAACCACCAGTATAGGTTTCCTGCTGATCAATAGAGCCGTACGGCAAGCTATAGCCACCAACGTTGGTCGTCGGCGTGCCGGAGTAATATCCGTTCATGTAGTAGGCGTTTTCACCCACGCTGGCGCCGCCGAAAGAAATCGGCACGCCGCCATGGTTGCTACCGAACTGATAGGCATTGCCCTGCACCGCACCCGGAGCCAACATCGCCACCGCTTCAGCGGTGCGCGCCAAAGGCAAACGGGTCAACTGGGCCGAAGTCATCACCGTGCTGGTGGAAACGGTGCCCACGTCAATCGGAGACACGCCGGCCGCAGTGACGGTCACGGTACCCAAGGTTGTGGTGTTGTCGCCACCAGGCGCGCCGAACGACACGTTGTTGCTCGAGCCGACGGCAACGACGATTTCACGCTTCTGATCACCGGAGGTGACGGTATAGGTACCGATCGGCAGGCTGCTAGCGTTGTAGCGGCCATTGGCATCGACGGTGAGAGTACGGGTCAGACCACTGGTATTGGCGATGGTCACGGTGGAGCCAGCGGGCGCCGTACCGTAGATACCACCGGTGGTGCTCTGCGCCTGCACGCCGCCAGCGAAGCACAGACCCAGAGCGACGGTCAGTGCGCTCCGCTTCAGGCCTTTGGCAAGGTAGTTAGAAGCCATTGTTGTGTAACCCCCATGTGGGACGAAGTGACTAAAGATGTACTTAGACGCCCGGCCTGAAGCGGCCTGACTAGCCGACTATAGAGCAGTCAACATTTCTTTAACAAGCCCCTCAGACCGCATTCAGCTAAAGGAATGCGCATTCAGTTTCGCCTGCAACGGGCATTGCTGCGCTTGCCAGCATGTGCTCCGCCAATCAACCGCCAAGAAGCAAGAAGCCCCGGCCTTCTGGCCGGGGCTTCGCATGGCAGGCTTGAGCATCGGTGCACTCAGAAGACCAACGCCTCCGCAATGCGCCGCTGCTCATCCAGCAGCGCCCGCGGCAACCGCGGTCCGTACTCGGCCAGGTACTCGCCGATGCTGGCGAACTCGGCCTGCCAGCCGACATGGTCGAGGCCGAACAGCTTGTCGCGCGCTTCCTCGGACAAGGCCACACCGTCTAGGTTGAGGCCGGTCTCGCCCGGCAGCCGGC
>CAZRWV010000113.1:0-4223 GCA_964603965.1 uncultured Candidatus Saccharibacteria bacterium | reverse complement strand
CTTAGCAAAAGCAAAGGGCTAAACGAGGATCTATTAAGTATGCACCCTACCCAACAAAACATTCTTGATAGTCTACGGCAAGGCAGTTCCAGGCAGTTCAACGAATTGCTTCGTGATGTTGCCGAGACTTCCGATAACTTAACCTATCACCTAAAGCAGCTGCAAAAAGATGGGTTCATCGAATCGCCCGCGAAAGGCGAGTATCTGCTAGCCCAGAAGGGAATCACGTACCTGAACAACAATCTGGAGCTAAATCACGATCTGTTCCCGACAGTATCGTGCATGCTGGAGCTTCACGGCCCAAATGATAGTATTCTAGTCATGCGTAAGCTTAAGCAGCCGTATTTGGGTAGCCTGCATTTGCCGACTTTTGGCGTCACGAGTGCCGAGACGCTTCAATACCAGATAGATGAGTTTCTGGACCAGTATCATATTATAGCTAGCGGCCTGGAGTTCCGAACGGTCCATCGTGAGCGGGTGTGCGGCCAAGATGGCCTCCCAATTTTTGATAAGTTTTTTGTGGTCTTTCGTGGCGCTTTTACAGCGTTTGAACAAAAAGTGGACGACCGACAGTTCGTCAACATTACCCTGGACGAATCGAACAAGAATTCGCAGCTACTCAGCGCTAGCAGGACCGTACTCTCGCTCGATCCTGACAGGGGCTTTACTGAAGCTACGCAGACCCAAACGCAGTAACGTTTGGTGAGTACCTGTCCACCAACAAAGCGGAGCGGTTGGCATATGATTGTGGCATGAAACAAGCAATGACCACCCACAATACAGTAACATCCGCCATCCCTGCCATTACCGTACATGGTCGGTTCCAGCCGCCCGTTCATATAAATCACTGGCGATACATTAGCGAAGGATTCAAGCGTGCCGAGCATGTCGACATCCTTATAACCAATCCGTTTAATGATGAGGGCTATGATGCTGCCGCCTCTTGGCGCAACGACCCTGTCAACAATCCGTTTACCTTTGATGAACGTGCATTTATGTTCCACGAACTTCTGAACGCCAAGGGCATCAATCCATCTCGCTACACCATTCGGCCGTTTAACATCAAAGACCCGGAGTCGTTCAAGACACTTAATCCAGGCGTGCCAAATCTAGTGAACGTGTACAGTGAATGGAGTGCGAAGAAAGTTGAGCTCTTTTCAGAGCACGGGCTGGAGGTCATCCGACTGGATATGGCGAAAGAAGTGTCGGTATCTGGGACTCTGTTGCGCGAGATTATAGTCGTACATCAGGGTTCCGATGATGAACTGGGCAATAAGTTGGTTGCTGCTGGATTTCTGCCGGAAGCAGTGCCGGGTTTGCTAACAATGCTTCGTGCGCGAAGTGTAGCGGGAGTAAAATAGAACCATGAGTGAAGCTACACAGGAAACCGAGCCAACAATAGCCTTCCGTGGCAAAATTTTTGAGGTCGAGCAAATCCCAAAGCCTGACGGCCGCGTGTTCGAAGTAGCCCGCCGTGCACCCGGCGTACGACTAATCATCGCCGATAAGCCGAACAAAAAGTTGCTGCTGACGCGTGAGTACCGTTGGGAATTAAAGACTCACGATTATCGGCTGCCCGGCGGCAAAGTGTTCGACACGCTCGAGGCCTTTGATGCGTTCCGCCAATCTGGCTCAGACATAGTAGGCCCGGCTACCGCCAAGGCAAGGGAAGAGGCGGCCGAGGAAGCCGGTATGCAGGTGGACAAGGTTGAGCTATTCAAGCGCTCCATGCTCGGTGCAACCGTAGAGTGGGACCTGTACGTCTTTGAGGCTACTGCATGGCAACCGCACGCCGATGGCCAAAACCTGCAGGAAGATGAGCAGCAGGGCATAGACGTACTGTGGATCGATTACGACGAAGTCCGTCAGATGATTCTGGGTGGGCAATTGCAAGAAGAACGGGTAGCGCTTATTCTGCTGCAATGGCTAACGGCCCAAGAAGTGTAATCTTTCTCACAGAACCAAGCACCGATACGGTGCAGACTTGAAGGGTATTGAGTGGGCCGCTGGCGGGTTCACGCCGGCCTCATTCGGGTTGCAGGGAGAGCGTATGGAAGCACTGTTGGAACCTGGTGATGACGACAAGGAAAAGGGCGAGTCTCAAGCGGGCAATCCGGAAGACGCGTCGGGTGATGGTGCCGGAGTGGAAGGTTCCAAAGATGGCGAACCCGAAGTGTCTGTTGCGGCGAGCGCCCTAAGGGGAAGTTTGGGCTACAATATGCCGAGGATTCGTGCTCGCAACGCGGCCCACAGGTACATGCCTGCCACGCCAAACCCACCACACTTTGGTCGTAACACTATCAGGCTTCATCGGCTTGGTCGGCCAGGCCTAAACAAAGACGAGGGTCCGCCCGCCCGCCCGGCTGCGTAAGGGGCGTACCTGTTGCGCCATGCTGTTATTTATGCTAAAGTAGCACTGACTACTTATGGATTACGAAGCCCGGACCATCATTCGCAATATCATCGTGTCGCTGGTAGGCCTTGGCCTGGTAGTGCTGGTGCTCATACTGCTCATTCGTGGCTTCAAGGGCGGTACCAACTCCACCCTTAACCAGATCAATGTAGGCAACTATGCCAGCAGCAACTCGGATGCCGTGCTGCTCATCGACGGCCCCACCCGGCTCGACCAAGAGCACTTCCAAGTGCGTATCACGGTCAGTGGCACCCTCAATCAAATCGAAGTCGTCCAGGGTTACCAAAACAACGTTATCCGCAGCCAGACCTACGCTACCAACACCGCGGCTTACGCCGCATTCCTGCAGTCGCTGCAGCTGGTCAACTTCTCGCACGGCATCCAGTCCGATGTCGATTACCGCGGCTACTGCCCCACGGGCAACCGGTACGTGTACAGCTTTAGCAACAACCAGAGCGAGCTGTTCCGCTACTGGAGCACCAGCTGCGGCGGCAACCAGGGCACGTTCCGCGGCGATGCCCGCGTGGTACGCCAGCTCTTTGAGCGGCAAATCGCGCAGGACGACCTCAGCACGCTCACGCGCGGCACCAACCTCAGCCTGTAGTTCTGTTACAATCAGGGCTAATGATCCGGGCGATTATTTTTGACTGTTTTGGCGTATTGATCAGCGACGCACTGCAAGTGCTCGTCGACCGTTCAAGTCGTAAGCATCCCGAACTGGCGCAACAAGTGCACGATTTGATACAGGCTGGAAACAGAGGTCTGATGACCGGGCAGGACTCGAGCACGCAAATCGCGAAGCTGCTAGGCGTGACGTACGAAGAATATCGCCGGCAGATCGACGATGGTGAGCTGCGGGACGAGGAGTTATTCGAGTACGTCCGCGGCCTGCGCCGTTCATATAAAACAGCCGTACTCAGCAACATCAGCGCCGGCGGCTTTGCCCGGCGGTTTACACAGCAGGAACTGGATGAGTTATTCGACGTCGTGGCTGTGTCCGGCGAGATGGGTGTCGCCAAGCCGGAGGCACGGGCATACGAGGTTACCGCAGACCGGCTAGGCGTGCGCCTGGACGAGTGTGTGTTCACCGACGACCGCGAGCTATATTGCGAAGGCGCCCGGGCGGTAGGCATGCAGGCAATCCAGTATCGTAATTTTGATCAATTCCGTACGGAATTGGAGCGGCTGCTAGCCCACGCGTAGCATAATACGCTTGTCGGTGCCCGCTGCTTGTTGCAGTTTGGGCAGATTGAGCCGCAGGCTGCCAATAAGCGCCGCACTGCGGGCCGACACCACAACCGCGTGCGGCTGCACGCCCACACGTACGTCGGCGTCGTAATAGCGCCGCACGTACTCTTTGATGGCACGCACCTCAGGCGGTTCGTCAAAATCCCGTCGGGCCAGTATGTTCCGCAGATCATCCATGCAAGCCAGTATAGCAGGTGATATCGCCGCTCCGACGGCATGGCCGCGGTCGCGCTTCGCGCTCGGGCTGGCGCGCCGGGCAGCGCCCGCCGCCATGCCGCCGGAGCACCCACGTCCGGGGTATAATGGCAGGTATGCCGGAGTTACCTGAGGTTGAGACTGTCCGCACGGGCTTGAGTAGCTTGCTGCCTGGACGGGCTATCGCAGCAGTTACACACGATACGGAGCGGTCGTTTCCGAATACGCTTGCGGATGTCAATGCGTTCCTGGTTGGCGCGTCGGTGACGGCGGTCAAACGCCGCGCCAAGGTGCTCATGATCGAACTCTCCAGCAAGTATTCACTGGTGATTCATCTGAAGATGACTGGCCAGCTGGTGTTTGTGGG
>CAZRWV010000112.1:0-4271 GCA_964603965.1 uncultured Candidatus Saccharibacteria bacterium | reverse complement strand
AACCGCCACACCACGTTCTTTGAAATGCTGGGCAACTGGAGCTTGGGCGATTATTTTAAAGCCGAGCAAGTGCCGTGGATGTTCGAGTTCCTGACCGAAGTGGTCAAACTGGATCCGTCCAAGCTATATGTGACGTGCTTTATTGGTGCGCCGGAATACGGTATTCCCAAAGACACCGAGGCGGCTGAACTGTGGCAGAAGCTGTTCTCGGCCAAAGGCCTGAGCAACGGCGTAGCCGACATCGGGTCGGAAGCGGATGGCTACAAGCGCGGCATCAAAGAGGGTGAACGCATCTTTTACTACGACGGCAGCAAAAACTGGTGGAGCCGCAACGGCAAGCCCGAAACGACGCCGGTGGGCGATCCATGCGGCCCGGACAGCGAAATGTTCTACCAGTTCGACATCCCGCACAACCCCGAGTATGGCGAATACTGCCACCCCAACTGTGACTGTGGGCGCTTTATGGAAATCGGCAACAACGTGTTCATGGCCTACCGCAAGGTGGCTGAAGGCAAGTTCGAGAAGCTGGAAAAGCCGAACATCGATCACGGCAGCGGGCTGGAGCGCGTCGCTGCTGCAGCGCTGGACGACCCGGATGTGTTCAAGATCAGCCTGATGTGGCCCATCATTGCCAAGCTGGAAACGATCAGCGGCAAAACGTATGACAGCAACACCAACGCCATGCGTGTGATTGCCGATCACCTGCGCGCCGCCACGTTCATGGCAGTAGACGGTGTGGTGCCAAGCAACAAAGAACAGGGCTACGTGATGCGCCGCCTGGTGCGCCGCGCGGTGCGCTTCGCGTTCGATCTGGGTGTGGAGCAAAACTTCTTGGAGCAAGTGGTGCCGGTGATCGCTGACATGTACGAAGCCGACTATCCCGAGGTCAAACAAAACCGCGACAAAGTCGTTGAAATTTTGGTGAAGGAAGAAAAGGTATTTCGTCAGACGTTGCGTAAGGGTATTGCCGAGCTCCAAAAGCTGGCCGGCGGCAAGGTGGGCGGCGCTGATATCTTCAAACTCTACGACACGTACGGTTTCCCGGTGGAACTCAGCACCGAAGAGGCATTCAAACAAGGGATAGAGCTAACCGAGAACTGGCAGCAGGAGTTCGATGCGCAAATGGCCGAACAACGTGCCCGCAGCCAGACGGCAACCAAAGGCACCTTCAAAGGTGGCCTGGGTGGCCAAACCCTGCAGCACAAAAAGTACCACACCGCCACGCACCTGATGTACCAGGCACTGCGCCAGACGCTGGGCGACCACGTGATTCAGCACGGCAGCAACATCACCGAAGAGCGGCTGCGCTTCGACTTTAGCCACCCGGACAAGCTGACGCCGGAGCAGATCCAGCAAGTAGAAGACATCGTGAATGAGCAGATCGAAAAGGACCTCAAAGTCAGCTTTGCGGAATATCCAACTGCGCAAGCCCGTGGCGAGTTGGGTGTACTTGGTGCCTTTGGTGATCGCTACGGCGACACGGTCAAAGTCTACAAGATGATCGCCGATGGCGCCGACAAGCCGTTCAGCTTTGAAATCTGCGGCGGTCCGCATGTGGACCACACCTTGCAGTTGGCCGAGCCGGCCGAGGGTTCGACTACGCCCAAGCGCTTCAAGATTCAAAAAGAAGAGTCGTCGAGCGCCGGCATCCGCCGCATCAAAGCCGTATTAGCTTAGGTGCACGAATGGCATTGAGCCGTCGGTGCGCATGCGATCGCCGTAGCCATTGCGGGCGTGGAAGCCACTCGTGAAATGTTCCACAACCTCTACTCGTGCGCCCGGCACGGCGCGCAGATCGGCGACTACAAAGTCTCGCTCCTCATCAATATCTTCGGCAATCCGGTGGGTAAACTGGCCAGTGAACAGTGACAGACCAATGTTGGTGTCGAACGTGGCCGCGCCCAGCCAATCGGCGGCGTGGCCGCCGGGCAGCCACCAGTCCTGCGGCGTGCGCCAAAAACGTACGTGGTGGCGTTTGCGCGGGTTGCCGTCGACTTCTTTTTGGAATGCAAACGTCTGTCGCCGGCCAAAAAGGTATGCAGCGTAAACGGGCGCATGGGGGTAACTGGTACCGAGCAGCGAAGAATGAATCATCTTGAAGACGCTTCGAGGGGTGATGCGCTCGGCCTGTACCCAGCCGGCCGCTTCCATGGCCATGCGCAGCTCGCGGGCCGACCCGATTACTGCTATGTTAATCGGGTCGCTTAGTATGCCGTCGCCGGTCCGGATGCGGCCCACGTAGTAATCGGGCAGGTATAGTTTGGTAAGCCAGCGGTGAATACGGGGCAGGGTGACATAGGCGGTTAGCGCCCATAGCACCAGGGCGCCAAAGATAGCGCTGCCGTTAATAAGAATATGGATGGAATAGCGGTAAGCAAAATAGAGTGCTGCCACTAGCGCTACAAACAGAGCGAAACGGCCAAGCCGGTTGGCCCACAGCAGGGCGTTGATGAGTACGCCTTCATGAGGCTGACGCGGCTTGAGATGCATGGGCCTATACTACCACAAAGCGGGCCAGTTGGACCCTCAGTCTGCTCTCAGGCAGTGGCGGTATAATAGGGACATGCGCATATTGATCGTGGAAGATGAGCCCAAGATTGCCCGGGCTATCAAGAAGGGACTAGAGCAGGAATCGTTTGCCGTGGATCTCTGTGGCGACGGTGCCGAGGGCTTGCGCTACGCACTGGATGAGCCGTACGACCTGATTGTGCTCGACCGTATGCTGCCCGGCATGGACGGCGTGACTGTCTGTCGGGAGCTGCGCGCCGCGGGCAGGCAGATGCCGGTGCTGTTTTTGACCGCCAAAGACAAAGTGGGTGAGCGCGTGGACGGTCTGAACGCCGGCGCCGACGACTACCTGGTAAAGCCGTTTGCATTCGAGGAGTTGCTGGCGCGCATTCGGACGCTGCTGCGTCGCCCAACCCAAGTGCTGTCACCGGTCCTCAAGTGCGGCTCATTGGCGCTGAACACGCAGACGCTCGCCGTTATGCGGGCCAGTCAGCCCATCCAACTGACGCAGCGTGAGTTCGCGCTGCTGGAGTATCTGCTACGGCACCAGGGCTGGGTGGTCAACAAAGACACGCTGATTGCACACGTGTGGGATTATGACGCCGACGTGCTGCCGAACACGGTCGAAGTGTATATTGGCTATCTGCGCAGCAAGATCGATAAGCCGTTCCCCAAAGAGCCGCCGTTGGTACGGACCGTGCGCGGGTTTGGGTATAAATTAGGCACAGAATGAGACTATTCGATACCGCTTATTTGAAGCTAACCGCGTGGTACGTGGCCATCATTATGATTATTAGCCTGCTGTTTAGTACGTGGGTGTACAACCAGACACGCGAAGAGTTGCAGTTTGGCTTAAACCGCGCGGCGCAGCTGGGTCCGTTTTTTGATCCCGGTGGTGGCGCGTGGCGGAGTGTTGTTGATGATCGACTGGAAGACAGTCGGCATCGGTTACTCATTCGGTTAGTCGGCTTTAATGCCGTGGTGTTAGCGGTCGGCGCAGCCGGTAGCTACTGGCTGGCGCGCCGTACGATGCAGCCGATTGCCGATGCGCTCGACGCACAGCGTCGCTTTACGGCCGATGCCAGCCACGAACTGCGCACACCGCTCGCCGCCATGAAAACTGAAATCGAAGTTGGCTTGCGCGACAAAAAGCTAAGCAAAGACGAGGCCATGGCCTTGCTGCACAGCAATCTGGAGGAAGTCGATCGGCTGGGTGGCTTGGCGGAAAGCTTGCTGGCACTTACGCGGGTTGACGTGGCCATCGAACTGACGCCCGTTGTGCTGGCCGAAGTGACTGACGCAGTCGTGAAGCGTCTGCGGCCGCTAGCCGAAGCCAAGCGCATCGCAGTCAAGACGCATCTGGAGCCAGCAACGGTGCAGGGCGACGCCGTGGCGCTGGATAAAATTATCGGCATCCTGCTGGACAATGCCATTAAATACAGTCCGCAAGCGACCAAGATTGTGCTGCGCACATACGAGAAAGATGGGCATGGCTACGTCGAGGTGCAAGATCATGGTATCGGTATTGCCGCGGATGGGCTGCCACGTATCTTTGATCGGTTCTACCGCGCCGACACTAGCCGCAGTGCCGGGTATGTATCGGGCTACGGTTTGGGGCTGTCGATTGCCCAAACGCTTGCGGCTAACTTGGACGGAACGATCACCGTCGATAGCGCACTCGGCGAAGGCAGCACCTTTACGCTGAGCCTAGCCGCCGCGTAAACCCGAACTGGCTTCAGCTACTTTTCAGGTTCCCATGGTTT
>CAZRWV010000111.1:0-4314 GCA_964603965.1 uncultured Candidatus Saccharibacteria bacterium | reverse complement strand
GTCGGCGGCGTACGCCTCTTGACGAGTGCAGGCCCGTAGATGCTGGAAACGCTTGTCCTCGTGCTCTTCGTTTAGGTACTCAGCATCATAGATATAGGAGTGATCGGCCATGATAACTGCGGTGGTAAGGCCCAAAAAGCTATAGACCTCGCCCATCCAGCCGGCATCGCGCTGCGCCAGATAATCGTTGACAGTCACAACGTGCACGCCCTTGCCGCTGATAGCATTCAGGTATACCGGCGCGGTAGACATCAACGTCTTGCCTTCGCCGGTCTTCATTTCGGCCACGTTGCCTTCGTGCAGCACCATGCCACCGATTAGCTGGACATCGAAGTGCCGCTGGCCGATGGTCCGCGTGGCCGCTTCGCGCACCACCGCAAACGCATCTGGTAAGATTGCATCGAGTGTTTCCTTCTTGAGCCGCCCTCGCAGCACCTCGGTCTGTGCACGCAGCTTGTCGTCACTAAGCTTTTCGTACTTCGGCGCCAGCTCGTTCACCGCCGTCACTCGCTTGCGCAGCCGCTTAATGGTCTTGATCTGCGGGTCGCCAAGCAACCGCCGTAACAGACTATTCATAAAATTCCGTCACTCCTCCAGTTATTTCACGTCAATTGGTACATATTGTACCCTTTTTGTTGGCACTTGGCGAGATTAATCTGTAGTAAATTACACTCGCCCGACCGGTATCCCCGTGTTATCGCTCGCGTCTGAAAAGCCGGCGTACCTGCGCCCGCAGCGGTCGCCGGTGCTGTGCCGCAAAGTCAATGATCTGACGCTCCATGTGCACCGCGGCGATATCTAACGCAGCATACATGTGCAACGTAGTTTCTTGCGCCCGCAGCTGCGTACTATTAAACACAAAATCGATACTGCACGTGTTGATTTCCTTGCCCCTGCGGCGCACCTGCGCAAACACGATCTTGCAGACCGCCTCGGCGCGCTTGCGGCGCGGCACCTTCTTGGCCAGGCGGGCCAGCTTGCGATTGGCGTATTTTTCTAGGTCAGTCGTCAGATCAAGGCCGCGCGACGTAATGTGTATCTTCATGCTCTGTTTTTATGTTGTAAAGATTACAGCGTTTCTCTGTTGCCCAGATAGGGACGCAGGACCGTGGGCACGCGCACCGTGCCATCAGCCCGCTGGTTGTTTTCCAAAATAGCGATCATCGGCCGTTCCGAAAAAACAGTCGCGTCGTTGGTATGGACCAACGCAATCATACCGTCACCAAACCGCACTCGCGTCCGCATGGCCCTGGCCTGGTAATCGGTGATGTAGTCGGCGGTGTGCGTCTCGCGGTACGCTCCCTGCGACGGCAGCCATGCTTCGATATCAACACCCTTGGCATTGGGGCGACCCACATCAGCGGTGCACTTTTCCAACACATGATACGGTAACTCCAGCTGTTGCATCAGATACTCCTGGATGGCGACCAAAAAGAGGTGTTCTTGGTAGGACGTCTCGGCCGTCGTAAAGCATTCCATCTCCAGTTTGTTGAACTGGTGCAGACGGAAGAACCCCTCAGCATCCTTGCCGTATGTGCCGGCTTCTTTGCGAAAGGCCGTGGTATAGCCGACGTAGCGGATTGGCAGATCGGCCGCGGCCAGAATCTCATCCAGGTACATCGGCGCAATCGTGTGCTCGGCACTGGCATTGACCCACAGATCTTCATCTTCGAATTTATAGGTCTGCTCTTCTTTGTTGAGTCGGCCGGTAGCTTCAAAAACTTCCTTCTTGGCAACGGCGGGCGGCAATACCGGCACGAACGGCTTGCTGCTCACATTGAGCTTGTTGTCGGCGATAATCTTTTTTAGCACGTCTTCGTTGCACAGCACATCCATGCCGAACTGCCACAAGGCCATCTCCAGCCGCACCAGGTCGCCCTTGATGTACACAAACCGCGCTCCGGCGATCTTGGCCGCTCGCTCTTTGTCGAGCCAACCCCTAGCTTCAGCGAGCTCGGCGTGGTTTTTAGGGGTGAAGTCGAACGTCGGCTTTTGGCCCCACACACGGATCTCAACGTTTTCGTCCTCTGTTGAGCCAACCGGCACTTCGTCTAGCGGCATATTCGGCACTTTCTTTAGCAGCGCCAGGTATTGCTCCTCGATACCCTTCAGCTCCGCCTCGCGTGCCGCGATGTCTTCCTTGAGCTGCTTACCTTCGGCCAGCTGCTCGTCGGTGGGCTTGGCACCCTTCATCGCATCGCTAAGCGTGTTGCGGCGAGCGCGCAGTTCGTCGATCTGCGTCAGGTGCGCGCGGCGCTCGCCATCCAAGCGCAGCAGCTCGGTGATGTCGACCTCGTACCCCTTCTGGCGCGACTTTGCGGCGACCAAATCAGGGTTGTCGCGGATAAATTGTATGTCTAGCATGCCATTAGTATACAATAGCTCTTAAGATATGATAGACGCCTCAACAGACGTAGTTAGCGAAACCAAGCATCAAGAGCCGACAACACGACTGGCCGATCTGGCTCGCCTGAGCCGCCGGTTTGTCCGCCGCCTGCGGCCGCTCGATCTGCTCATCATTGGCGTTTTTGTAGCCGCCCTCATCGGCGGCGCAATGTTCCTGCTTCATCAGACCGTCCTCAACCGCGAGTATGTCGCTGCCAAAGCCGTCACCGACCAAGTCGTAAATAGCATCGCCGCCCAGGACACCGCCACCATCCGCCGCTTGGGCACCAAGCAGTTCCAAAGTGACTTCGATAAAGCCAATCTAAACAGTCAGTTACGCCAATTCGCGGCCGTCTACAAAGACGCCAAGCCCGTCGTCGACGGCCGGCTGATCACCAACAACAGCAAACGCCAGTACCTGGCCATAACCTACCGCTACGATCTGCTCAAAGTCCCGTTCTATGTCCGTGTAGATGTCGTTAAGCCTGCCGGCAGCAGCCAGTGGCAAGTCCAGGCCATTGGCACCGGGCATCCGTCCGCGCCTGATGACGGCAGCCTAACACAATCCGTTTAACCTAGCCCTAGCGGACGCTCGGACGGCCAGTCCCCCTGCGTACACGAGATCTAGTGATCACTATAGGGTCGTCATCGCTAGAGCCATCTGCTCGAAGCACAACCGGTCCCGTTACTACGCACTCTCGCTTAACCGGATAGAGCTTTGTCCAGCCCCTGCCAGTCCCTGCCTTCTCTGTATCGTCTGACGCTGTATCCGCCGGACTAATCTCATACACACTGGACAGTAATTGCAGTAAGGCCCTACGGAAGTTAGCGGGATGCTTCTTCTCACCAATAATCGCTTCATAGACTCGCCGGAAACCTCCGGCGGTAATTTCTAGGAACCATTCCCGCGCAATCAGGGGCGTAGAGTCCGCCGCCAGCTTAGACTGCGTCAAGCGTGCAGCAATCCTGCCTTTCAAAGACGCCTTTACCACATCCATCTGGGAGATAGCGTGACCTGCAATATGAGATCGCCGCCAACCCTCTACGGCCTTACCCGCGGGGTCCGTGATGGCGTCAATTGGCACCCAGGCAACACGATCACCGTAAGCATGAGTCGCCTCGGTGCCATCAGTAGCGGCAACAGCCGCATGAAGCCAATTTGGCCTACCTGTCTGCATAGCAACATCAAAGTTCTGTACCGTTTGCCACATGGTGTAGTTGTGTATAGGCCTGCCTGCCGAATCAGTCCTAATCCTTGTCGGTGAGACAGCGATGTCTGTCAGAACGCCTTCAGCAGCCTGCTGCGCGGCGTCTATCGCCTCTTTGCCTTCCTCTAATCGTATTCTCTCGCTTGGGAACTCGTACTGAGGCAGTCCGGTCTCTGGGCTCGGAGAGGCACTCATTACCATCAGGGCGTACAAGCGTGCGCCATCTACCGCTTTCCCGGGAAATCTATCAGGGTTCAGGCCAACCACTACCGATGTTGCGATCGGACCCCATAAGTCGGCCGCAGCCTGTCGGACCCGTTCATGATCATCAACCAATAATCCTTCAGTTGTAGCACTCATAAGTGTACATTATACACCCCCACACGCACGATTGCAATACTATCCCATCGAAATTAATAATTCGCTACTTAACCCGCGTGCGCATATGCTGCAGCGTCAACTCAGTCCGCTTCCGGGCATAATCACAGTGCTCGCAGATCCCGCCCATAATCGATTCGCCCACCGGCGGCATATCGCCTTCCATGCAGCCCTTCATAGCGATCAAAGTCGGCTCAACCCACGTGTCGTCACCGGTATACGGGATGAGTTTGGTCTTAAACTCCAGGTGGTCGCCAAAGCCGTCGGCGTCCACCCGCGCGTTGGTATACACAAAATAGCCCGTCGGGTTCACCACAAAGCCGTTTTGGCGCAGCAGCCACTG
>CAZRWV010000110.1:2751-4389 GCA_964603965.1 uncultured Candidatus Saccharibacteria bacterium | reverse complement strand
TGCTGGTGCCGTGGGTGTAGCCGGTAACGTAGAGATTACCGTCGGCATCAACCGCAGCGCCAGACTGGATAGCTACGCCGGTATTGCCGACGTAAATGAACTTCGTCCACGCGTAGGTGCCGTCGGCGTCGTAGCGCGAAATATAGGTCGTTGTGTCGATAGTGCTGTAGGTGACGCTACCGCCAATGCCGTCAAAAGTCACACTGTTTGACAGCCGGCCCACGGAGTAGACGTTTCCGCCTGGGTCTGTGGCCAGGTACGCTGCATAGCTTGAAGAATCCGATTGGTTAACCCTGGTCCAATCATAGCCGCCATCCGCATGGTATTTGGTAACGAACGCGGATTCTGAAGTGACGGTCATAATGTCGCTGCCGCCCACTCCGTCAAACGCAGCCATACCATTCCACACGCCGCCGGTAAAGATGTTGTTGTCTTTGTCTATAGCCACGCTGAATGGCATGACAGTCCCGTCGGTCTCTTTTAGCCAGGCAAAGTTGCCGCTGCTGTCCAGTTTGAGCAAGTACGAGGCAGTGGATGCCGTTGTGCGGCTGTGCGTGCCGCCGGTGCCATCAAATATGACGGTCCCTGCCGTATAGCCCACCAGATAGACATTGCCCTGGCCATCGGCTTCCACATCGGTACCTACGGCGTACGTGCTTGCTGCGCTAACGTCAAACGTCTTGGTCCAGGCGTACGTGCCGTCGGCATTATATTTCGTCAGAGAGACGTTCTGCGGGCCCGTGCTGTCAGTATCGCCGCCATGGAATGTCACGGTACCGGTAAAATTACCAACGACATACGTGTTATGGTTGCTGTCTAGTGCCAGGTCGACACTGCTGGAGTAGTTGCCGGAACCGGCACTCACAAACATGTCGTGCCATACGTAGTTGCCGTTTGTGTCATATTTGGCGGTAAAGGCGTCGCCCGCGTTGACATCGGTAGTAGCAGAGTGTGTGCCGCCGATCCCGTCAAACAGCACGGTACCGCCAGCCTGCCCGGTAACATACACATTGCCGTCGGCGTCAGTTTTAGCCGCGTAGCCGATTGACCAATCATCTACAGTGGCGCCGGCTATTATCTTGGTCCAGGCGTATGTAGTGCCGTGGTCGGTGAATTTGGTAAGGAACGCGTCCACGCTGCCTACGGCAGTGATTGCTTCGGTGCCCGCACCGCCAAAGTGCACCGTCCCGCCAAACTGGCCGAACTCATACACGTTGCCGTCTTTGTCGGTCGCGACGCCACCACCATTTGCCCAGCCGCCCGAGTCGTACGCGGCGAGCGTTGTAAAACGGTAGGTCGGATCGGCCGCGGCATGCACGCGCAGCGGCAAGCCGGCAACCAGCAGCAATGCGGCGATGCCCACATATATGACTCGCCTGCCGGTTCGCTTCGCGAGACTTCTCTGAATTACACCAAGGCCAACCACAAACCCTCCGTTGTCTATGCTTATGCTAACTATAGCACACGAGGCAGGCCACAATGGCCACAGCATTTCTCGGAGCCAATAAGTAAGAGGTGGGAGTTACACTGCGTAGTAGTAGTGCAGCCAAGTATTACCGACTACTTGCTTTGGTATACAGTCACCATTGATCTTCTTCCCTGTTAACCCTGACGTTTCGCAGGACCAACGGCGAGCTC
>CAZRWV010000110.1:0-2741 GCA_964603965.1 uncultured Candidatus Saccharibacteria bacterium | reverse complement strand
CCAAATTCAGACGTCACGCGCTAGCCCTGCCGCTTAGCAGGGTCAACGGTGAGCTCTTTTTTCAAAATATAGAGCAGCCTGTTTCGAGAGTCTTCGCCTTCAAAATTATGGTTGCCGTCCAGGGTAACGAGCGAGATTCCCGGATCAATTCCTTCAAAGCTGACGTTGCCGAACACTTCGTCTTGTCTGGCGTTAATAATGCGAAGCGCCGTAAACCTCGCCAACCTGTTATACAACTTTGTAGGTTCTACGCCCGCCAGGCTTTGCCAATACTCAGGATGTATGACCGTAGTGCTACCATCGGCGCGTGCAAGACGCGTCCTGGTGGTCGTATCAATCACTGTTTCCGTGCGTGCACTTAATCGCCTTGCAACCGTAGCTTCACTGACATCGTCCGGAGGGGTGATCATAATAATCTTCCGTATATATCGTGGCTTAAGGAGCGCCGCCACAACACAGCCCTGATCGTGGCAAACCAGGTCGATGACTGCACTCGGCTGTTCCGCCCGGGCAGTGTTAATAACCTTACGCAGCTTTCTTACCTGTTCGCTTAACGGCTCTGCGGTTAACGTATTCGATTCTGCGTTAATGGGATTGTAATTGAACAATACACTCTTGGCTTCCGGTAGAGCCTTGGCAATTGCAGTGAATAGCCCACGGTCTTCCTTGCGAACGCCAAAACCATGGGAAAAAATAATAATGTGCGGTGTATCAGAGATCATCTGTACATCATACAGGTTATTTAGCATTTTTATCGGATATTAGCCTCAACCAGAAAAGCGCCCGAAGGCGCTAGAAGTCTGAGTTGATGTCGCAGGTAGGTAAAAGTTTACACCTTATCACTGATGAGATAGCTAGATGGAGAAAATATTGGAAGTGCCGTATCGAGAGTATTCGTTGAGCAGATGAGACCTGGGAGCTGCACTATCAATCGCCCAAGGACACCACGCCATTATGTGCGGCGCTGGCGAGCCAGCCATGGTACTTAGGCAATTCGGGCAATGGTGTATCGTCGTTTTCGACAGGAGAAAAATAAATACGCGCTTGCCAACTCTTGCCCAAAACTCGGTCCTTGTATGTGCATTTGTCCAGATCGCCAGCTAGCACTAAATTCTCCATCTTTTCGACAGCTGCAAAATGCGACTCATCAAACAGGTCGAAGTTCTTTAGGAAAACTATACGTTCAGCAATATCGGGTAGCGTGGCAGCCAACTTGTCAAATAAGTCGGCACGCTCCCTGGGAACGAAGACAATCCGCTTTGTGTGGGCTCGTTCAATATCGGACGCCTCTTCGACGAGTATGGCTTCATCTGTGATGCCGGTCTGTTCCCTGAACTCGTCACGAGCCATATGGAAGCCGCTCGTGAAGAGCAGCTTGTGACCCTGCGCATACAGGTTGGCGACCGCACTGATCGAAAACAGCGACGCCCCAGTGCCATCCGCGCCATGGATCAGCATCGGTAGATCAGTTTTTGAGAGGTTTAGGATCTGGTCGCCCAAGAGGATTTTCTTCATGGGCTTCACTATAACAAAAGAGATTACCAAAGCAATCTCTTTTCGGCGTACCTATATAAGATGCAGCAGGTGTCGAAAAGTTTACACCTTATCTCTGATGAGATAGTGAGGTGGAGGAGAATATTGGATATACCGTATCAAGAACACCTACTAGGTGTGTGAGGCGTGGGATTTGCACCCTATTTCCGTTATTACCAGGCGGCTCGATACACAACCGCCGATTCGTCGGGGCCCGCTTCAATGAGGTGTGCCATCATGCCATCAGTGCCGTCAATATACAGCACGTCATTGTCCGGATAGCGGGGTGGGACATCTTGCCCATCCTGACCGCGGTAGGTGAAACGCTGCGCTCCATTCTTCAGAATGCCGTAACCACATTTTTCATAGAAAGCAGAGACAGATGGGTCGCAAAAGCCAACAGCCGTCCTACCGTCTTGCTCAATATATGCCCGCATATCTTCCATAAGTACGCCACCATAACCCTTACCCTTTTTAAGGGCAACTATTGTGGCAATTCCTAGAATCGTTGTGGGCACGCCCCGAAACTCCGCAGGTATTTTGTGCAGACGCCCGAACGCGACAAGCTCCTGATTGTGCCGCGCCAAAAAATACAATTTGTCCCAATCTTCATTGTCCGGCCGAGGCTCAATCCCAGATTTCGATCCGAACTCGCGGAGACGCGCTTCATTGATAATGCGCAAGTCTTCCGACCCCAAATCTCTGCCAGGGACTACGCTGACGAGTGGCACGTCAGACGCTCCTCTATTTTCCGCTCCGTACTTCATGATTGACCCGTTTATTTATGAGAACTACTGTTGCAGTATAGCAAAACAAAGCAGTGCACGTACGACTGATGAACAGGAGAGACTCTAACCCCACTAACAGATGTGGCATGAAAAATAAAAGACACATCCCAAGATGTGTCATATCTGTTAGTTCAAAATGGTGCTGCAGGTGGGTAAAAGTTTACACCTTATCACGGATGAGATCACGCGTTGGAGAGATATTTTGGCTGTGCCGTATCAAGAGTATCTATTGAGTAAGTAAGAGCCGGGAGTTACACAGCACACGACTGACGCGAATACTCATATAGAGCAATGGCGGCCGAAGAAGCAGCGTTTAATGAGCTAGCCGTACCGCGCATAGGCACTGCAGCAAGGTCGGCGCACGTCTCCTTCCACTGCTTGCTTAAGCCCCATGTCTCATTACCAACAACAACAATGGTC
>CAZRWV010000109.1:0-4423 GCA_964603965.1 uncultured Candidatus Saccharibacteria bacterium | reverse complement strand
CATTTTTTTGTAAGTTTTTTGACACATTAGGGTATACTGAGATCACAAGTAAGTGTTGAGTTAACGTTATGAAAACACCTTTGCTGGACACCTTTAACGCATTTCATTCTTATATCAGATGGTGCACGCCTTCGATCCACCCGGATTTGCCGCAGGCGAAGGATATATACGCCAACGATATGAGTATCTCGCTACACGGCATCGGCAGTCCGCTGGCGGACAGTGGTATATTTGGCGAAGCGACCAAACTGGCTGCCAAGGCCTACCAGGCCGACCACACGCTCTTTTGCGCGCAGGGAACCACAACATGTAACTTCATGGTAGTGCGGGCACTCAAGCAACAGCTGGGGCAAGTCAGGATGCTGGGCAGTCGCAATGCGCATATGTCTGTGGTTACGGCGTGCCGTGATTACGACGTAGAGTACATATCGATCGAGCCGCGCTACGACCAGAAGCTGCAGCTGTTTGTTCCGAACACCGTTGAGCAGATTCTGCAGGGGATCCAAGAGCACGATCCAAACGTGCTGTTTTTGTCCAACCCGACATACGAGGGTAATTCGTTGGATCTGCCGGCTGTTATTGCCGCAGTACGGCGTGTCAATCCGCAGCTCATCGTATATGTCGATGAAGGTTGGGGTGCGCACTTCAGCTTCTCGGACAAACTGCCAGCTTCGGCCATGCAGTCGGGTGCAGATATATGCGTGCAGTCTACACACAAACAGGGTAATGCTCTGCAGGAAAGTTCGATGATCCACTGGAAAGATGGCCGCATAGACGCGGCGGAAGTGATGCGGGCTTACCGCGCACTGTCCACCACGTCGCCGTCGTTTCACTTGTTGGCTGGGCTGGATGCCACGCGCGCCTTTATGCAGGAACGCGGCGCCGAAATCATCGATGACGCGATAGCTCTTGCCGAGTATTTTGCAAGCAAACTACAGCCGATTATGGGGGTAGAGGTACATGTGGCCAGCGACCCAACCAAACTGCTGCTGCACTTTGCGGCGCACGACGCGGCCGAGGTAGCCAAGTGCCTGGAAGACGACAAGATCGTCGTCGAGAAATATGAAGCGCATAACATAACCATCATCGTGGGTTACCAGTGCACCACCAAAGACGTTGATGTAACCGTAGCTAGCCTCAAGAAGGCGCTGAAGCACATAAAGCCGGTGGCGGTCGACTTTCCTAAGTTTCCGACCGCGATTCAAAGAAAACCGCCTGTGTCGAACGCTAAAACACAGGCGGTTTCTTTTGTGGAAGCTGTAGGTATGGTGTGTGACGAATACATCATTCCGTATCCACCTGGCATTCCGATTTTGGCGCCAGGTGAGGTGATGCGTCAGGAACACGTCGATTACATTTTGGCCGTGCAGGCCAAGAGCAACCTGATGACGTTGTTCTCGTCCGAGTCAACCACTATTCGCGTTCGATAACAGGAGAATTTGAAATGACAGAAGTTTCCAGGTGGGGACTTATTGGTGATGGCATGATTGGCCAAGAGCTGCGTAACCGCTTGGCGGACCAGGAGACGGCACAGCGGCTAGGCCTGGCGGCGCTGCCGAGCATCGTGGCGCGCTCGGGTGGTGTCCGTGATACTGGGGGTGTATGGATTGCACAAAACCTGAGCGAGCTGCAACCTGACGGTTTGCCCGGTGTGCTGTTTGTGGCGATGCCCACGACAAATGATGGTGAGCGGGCATACGGGTATATCTCTGCGGCTCTGGAGCGGGGTGCGCGTGTGGTGACGGCCGAAAAGGGCGCTGCTGCCAACTTCCTGCCGCAGTTGCGAGAAGAGTCGGGTAATTTCCGGCGCTTGGGCATAAGCGCAACGGTCGGCGGCGGTACGCGTTTGCTGCGCGAAGTACACGAATACGCGCGCGACAAAGGCGACGTGACGTTCCTGCACGTGGCGCTGAACGGTACACATGCGGCGATGTTCAGTGACATGGCGACCGGCACGTCGCTCGACGATGCAGCCGCCACGGCCGTCAGGCTCGGCTACGCTGAGCCGGGCAGTGCATCGGGTGTACGCATCATTCGCGCCGAAGCCGAGGGCGATATTCCCAAAAAGGTCGGCATCTTGTTCAACTATCTGGGCTTCAGCGACAAACCATTCGATTGGACTGCACTGAACTTCAACCTAAGCGACGACCAGATCAAGCAGGCGGCCAGGGAAGCTGGCAGGCGGCGCTTTGTGGTGTCGATCTACCCCCAGGCAGCCGAGACGGCCCGGGAGCGGCGGAGCGACATCATCGGTGGCTTCCGTGTGCAGCACGACGGCTGGTGCATCGTGGGCGGCTTCCAGACCGTCGATGCCGATCCGGCTTTGCGTGAACTGGCCAGCGGCAGCGGTCCTGCCAATGGCTTTGTGATCGGGCTAGGCCCGAATGGCCGGCACGGCACGTACAGTCTGAAAGGCCCCGGCGCTGGACCGGGTCCGACGGTAACGGCCATGCTAGCGGATTACGCACATATGAAAGAAAATATTTGACCTAATTGCTAGGTTAGACTATAAATAACACTCAAATGAGGAGAAGATATGGCACGACAAAGAGTAGTGGATGCAGAAATCAGAGATGTTGCAGAGCTTGCGGGTGTGTATCAGAAATCGTTCACAATACCAAGACTGGGCGGTGAGGCGGTTGGGAGTGCTTTGCGAGTGCTACTTGATGCTCGTTTTCGCTTGGTTGGCGGTGTAGTACTTGACGGTAGCGAAGATCGGGTAACGGTTGGTGATGCGTTGAAGATGCCCGAGGTTTGCAAGGCTGCTGTGCTTCCTAATGTCGTTGTTGGTCCGCATTTCATGCCGAGCCAAAGGCAGGGTGAGTACGACTATGCGCCGAACGGTGTTGGGGTGTGGCAGCGTCCAGCCGAAGATTAATCAGCAACGAGGGTCACTAAAATAAGGGGGTAATACTATGGCACTACGCGAACCGTTACCTGAATTGTTCCAGCGTTCCAAGTTCATGACTCTTGATTTTAGTCAGATTCCGGCCGACACGCCCGCAGTGGAAAATATCCAGATGTTCTTTGCGGAGCGCGAGCAGGCCGGAATTAACCCGCGTCTACCAGAGGTACGTCAGCAGTTTAATGATCGCATGCCTACGGCAACCGGTATGCGTTATCTGGTATCCCGCTACGGCGAGGATCGTGCTGCCATGTTGAAAGGGAGCCGGATTGGGATCGAGGGCCGGACGCTCCACATGGGCATCGATGCCTTTAGTAGTGACCTCGAACCGGTTCTGGCGCCATGTGACGGCGAGGTTGTTCGGGCTGCCCATGATGGAGTGGAATCTAGCTATGGTAATTATGTCATTCTGAAGCCTGACGAAACGGGGCCCGATATGCCCAACTATATGTTTTTCGGACATCTGGGCGGCGGCTTGTCAGCTCTTGGGCGCGTGGTCGCCGGTGACCAGATTGGTACAATTGGTGATCATCGTGGCAACGAGAACGGCGGCTGGTCCCGGCATCTACATCTCCAAATGCTTGCGGAGCTGCCGCCGGAAGGCCAAGTGCCAATCGGCTATTCTACGCGCGCGGCGTTTCCGGAAAATAGTCGACGCTTTCCAGACCCGATGCAGTTTTTTCCGAATTGGCACATAGCTTAGCTATGGGGCTTACAGTTCTTTGCGCCAGATGACGGCCGCGGCTCCGGTGTTTGCAAAGAAGCCTAAGGGCGTATGAATCGGTTGGCCATAGCGTTTGGTCCAAAAGCCCCAGCCGCTGTGTTTGTTGCGTGGGCCGCTGTACAGGATAACCTCGGTGTGGCCAAGCTCCGCGGCTTTTTGTTCGAGCGCCTCTACTAGTGCTGTTCCCATGCCTTTACCAACTTCGTGGGGGTCGAGGTAGGCATTACCGAGCTCTATCGGGCGCGCGGTCTGGGTATAGGCCAACAGTGCCTTTCCTGGCGTTTTGATGCCCATGAGGCCGGCTACCTGGCCGTCTTCGTTTTCGGCGACCATGTAGTGGTGGCTGTTTTGGCCTTGAATGCTCAGTCGGATCGCATCGAGGTATTCGTGGACTTCATCCTCGACTACCTCGCCGGTAGCCCGGCTGCGGACCCAGGCGCTGATAATGTGTAGTAACGCTGGCAGATCTTCGGCTCGTACGTCGCGCACGGGAATGGCGCGGTCGAGTTCGTGGCTGCGGGCGGGGATATGTTCGAACAACAAACGTGTGCCGATCCGGCCAATGTTCCGGAAGCGTGTTTTGGTGAACAACGACGCGGCCGCGTCGTTACCCTCAGTGACCTGCGCGGTTACGCTGGAGTACCGCTCGGCGGCGTATTTTGCCAGGGCAGCAGCAGTTAGCTTGCCGTAGCCTTGCCCCTGGTAGCGGGCGTCGGTCCTGGGATCGTTTCTGGCCGAAGCGTCCTCTCGTGGCGTCAGGTTGGCTGCGCCGACAAAGACGTTACCGTCCCATA
>CAZRWV010000108.1:0-4424 GCA_964603965.1 uncultured Candidatus Saccharibacteria bacterium | reverse complement strand
CGACGCTGACGTAATAATGGCCGCCCTCTAGCTTGAGGGTACCCACGACTTGTTTGCGCGGGATGGGCCCGATTTGCTTGTAAAGAAAAGCGCCGTCATCGGCGATGGTCAGCTTGAGGATGTCGCCCTGCACCAGCTTGGATTTGCTGGCGTAGTTGGCAGGCACGGGGTACGTTTTGCCGTCACTGCCGACCATGTTCTGGCCGTCGAATACTCCCTCGATTACCTTGCCCAAGACATCTTCGGTGACCTTAGCCTGCACGCGCTCGTCGTCACCGACAAGGCTGATGAGCAGCTCGTTGGCTGCTGCCAAGTTGGTCTCGGCTTCTTGAATGAGGGCCCGGAGCCGTTTGACTTGTTTTTCTGGTACGTCTGCCATGGTTTTTCTACCTTTTTGTCCCGTTTCTATCTGGAACACATCGATCGATACATCTTTCGATGTGTTCCTACTCCACACCTTACTCTAACCGTACCATACCGCCTTCAGCAAGTCAAAGCAAGTGGGTAATTTTGTGGCTGATTGTGGATAAATCAGCAAAACACCCCCGCCGGATTGACAGGGGTGTTTTGCGTGTCGAACGCCGTGGGGTGTCCGACCAGTGAGTGGTACTAGACCAGCTCGACTGTAGCGCCAGCCTCTTCGAGGGCTTTCTTGGCGGCTTCGGCGTCTTCCTTCTTGGCTTTCTCCAGGACGACCTTAGGAACGCCATCGACGAGAGCCTTAGCCTCACCCAGGCCCAGACCAGTCAGGTCCTTCACAGCCTTGATGACAGCGACTTTCTGTGCGCCAGCGTCCTTCAGGTTAACATCCCATTCAGCCTTTTCGTCGGCTGCAGCAGCAGCGCCTTCGGCCGGAGCAGCAGCAACAGCTACGGCTGCAGCAGCCGGCTCGATGCCGTACTCATCCTTCAGGACGTTTTTGAGTTCGTTTACTTCCAGGACAGTCAGCTTGGTCAGCTCTTCTGCCAGTTTCTTTACATCAGCCATTTGGTTGATCTCCTTCTTAAAAATTTAGGTGCGCGCTCTTTAAGCGGCAGCTTTTGCTTCTACACCGTCAAGCAGGGCGTGCAGGTTGCCGGAAAGGGCGTTGGTAACGTCGTGTACAGGAGACAGCAACGTTGCAACAACCTGGGCAATGAGCTCGTTCTTGCTGGGCAGGTTAGCCAGAGCCTTGACATCATCGGCGCTCAGTACTTTGCCATCGGCGCTAATGCCAGCTACGAATTCAATCGTGGGGTTGGCCTTGGCGAATTTGCTTAGGATCTGAGCTGGAGCGACTTCGTCGTCAGCGTTAAAGGCATACAGAAGCATACCTTGCAGGGCGCTCGTGTCGACATCCTTGAGGGTGTCGGTAGCTTGAACGGCCTTCACGACCAAGCGGTTTTTGACCACCTTGACCTTGGTGCCGTTGCCCTTTGCCTCGCGGCGCAGGCTCTGCAAAGCTTTTACGGTTGTGCCCTGGTATTTGGCGACGACCGTCATTTTTGAAGTCTTTAGCAGGTCCGAAACTTCGGAGACTACTTCATCCTTCTTGGGTTTGCTTAATGCCATGTATGTAATTCCTTGCGGTTACATTCTTGTTTGCACCGGGGTTATCGACCGTGCCGCGGTGGTTCGTTACAAAGAAAGAGCCTTCGGCGTTAACCAAAGGCTCTTAGAACATTGAGTGCTCGAAAACAAAAAGTCGTCGCTAGCCTCGGTAGCATTCTTAAAGCTTTGTGATAAATATCACAAGTTGGCTCGCTACTGTCTTTGGTAACTGGGATTAAGTATACCAAACGGAGGGATGGGCGTCAAATACTTACGCTGCGGCCGTCCGGGCGGCTCGCTTCTCTTCTAGCAAAGATTTCAGGAACAAACGCATGGTGGCTATGTACGTGCGTACAGCCTGTTTGGTAACGACTTCCTGTGGGGTGTGTTCACCAGTGCCGACGATGCCGAACTCGCAGGCCGCTACACCAACTCTACTGTAGTGGCGGCCGTCGCCAGTGCCGGCACGCTGTGCAAAGGAGAACGGCCTGTTCTCGATAGTTTCGGCAGCCGTCCTCAGAAGCTGTAGTTGAGGGTGATTCTGGTCGGTATACATGGGCAGATCGAACATCGGTATGTCCGTTATCGTCAACTGACCCGGCCCGTTCGCCTTTTCGCCGATTCTCCCGAGTAATTCTGCGAATAGTTCTTGGCTGGCGAAATCAGGATCTCCCAGAACGTAGCGGGCGTCAATCTTAAGAGTTGCCCGAGTAGGCCCTGGCAGGTACTGATGATCGTGGTCTGGTTCGTGGCTGATGGCCTGCCCACAGGTAATGGTCGTATCGTCTGCTCGCTCGGCAGTCCCCGGGTAGGCTTCCTGCATAGCGACTACGTATCTGAGCGCCTTATTCGCAGCAGGATCGAGAGGATCAGTACTCTCAAAGGCGAGATTCGCCCTCGCGGGGCCTTTGGTCAGGTTAGCGACGTCGTACTGTCCAGGGTGGCGGCCGCATTCGGCGCAGATCACCAGATCGGCCCGAACGCCCTGCTCTTTTATCTGATACATCGCTCCGTTATAACCACCTGTCTCCTCGTCAGTGACTAGTTGTAGCCCCAGGGCGGTTGGCTTGCCGTCTTCATTCTCTAACTCTGCGAATTGGGGACCGAACTCTAAAAGCAGCGAACTGAGCACTACGGCAGCGATCTTCATGTCCACGGCGCCGCGGCCAGTGAGCGTGTTGCCTTTAATCTGTAGTTTAAACGGTTGGGGGCCGGCGACTACATCTAGGTGACCGTTGAGCAGCGTTAAAAATTTGTCTGGCCGCTGCTGGCCGACGTATGCTAGTAGGCTGGGTACGCCGTTACTTTCCAACTTCTCGATCGTCAGGCCTGGTACGTCTGCAGATTGTAGGAATTGAGCCATCAAGTCGTGTGCCGCCCACAAGCCATCGGGATTGTTCGCCGTGGATTCTATGGCCATGAGCTCACCAGCTGTTTCGAACAGCTGAGCTTCGGTGTGAACGGCGGTACCTGTTTGGGCCATAACTCTATCTCAATTAAAATCCGGGCTTGTGCCCGGCATGGAGAGCTATTGTACACTCACCTGGCTGTGTGTCAATTAATTAGTCGCTGAACTCGGTTGTGTGTGGGTGTGGTTCGTCGGGTGTTGCTTCTATGGCTGTCTGGGCGAGTTTTCCTTGAGTTGGGGGTGGGGTGCTTGCTGTGTTTTCCCTAGCCCATCTTTGTAGCGCTGCTTCTTGACGGCTTACCTCAGGACTATCAGGATTCATCGGTTGTTTGCTCCTGTGGTAGTGATACGGCAGTTCGCCCTGCAACCCTAGCGGCTACTGTAAGAAAAACAGAGTCTTCCATATCATGGGACCCATCGTAAACGTTTGGTGCTGCTTGTCTCGTTAAAATTTCCATCTCTTCTCTACTTACTGCGTAAGACATAACTGATTCCTCAAGAAATTAAAAAAGTAGGCTTCTGGTTGAAGGCCTACTTTTATTTGGGAGCTGTGCTGGCGAGATTATCGCGAGGCTTCAACCGTTGTGAAGCACAGCCCGTTGAGGCTGAGGACGAGAATAATCTGCTTCACAAAGTTGACCATTAGGGTCTAATGCTACGCTTTGGCTTTGGCCTTGTCAAGCTTTTCCAGCTTGTACTGCGTGTAGCGTTCGGCGCTCAGGCGGGAGAGTTCGGGGTCTTCGTCCAGGCCAACGAACTTCATGGCCTCGGCCAGCATGGGGTGGACCTCGGCGACCTTTTCGTGCATTTGCTGGACCAGCTTGCGGTAGCCGGGGTGGCCCTGCGGGGTGGTGCTCAGCTCGTGCAGGTGGAAGGCTTCGCGGGCGTTGTACGTAACCTTCCAGCGCATTTTGTGGCCGAGCAGCGTGCCGTATTGGGCTTCCAGCTGGTGGCCGGCGGCTTGCAAGGCGCTGTACAGCTGCAAACTGAGGTCGAAGCAGGCTTCGAACGCTTCGCTTTGGCCGGCCTCTTCGACGAGCTTGGGTACGTCGTAGCCCAGGCGCGGGCTGAGGGCTTGCCATTCCAGGTCGTCGACCATGCGGTGGCGCTGCAGATCGCGGAAGATGCCGTAGTCGCACACCAGGTCGAATCCGTAGTGTACCGTTTCGAGCGCGCGGCCGGGGCGGTGGCGGCGGTTCAGACGCTCACCCATGTAGGTGGTAAAGACGTCCACCTTGCGCTGGTATGGCCAGGCGGCCACGGCGCGGCGAAGTTGATCCAGCGGCAAGTCGCTGTGCTCGTACAGCATATCGGCGACGATATCGAGTTCGTTGTGGGGCGTGTAACCGGTGAGTGTGACGGCCTGGGTGGCGTCGGCGACTGCCGTGTGGTTGGCGGGCAGCAGATCGTCGGCCAGCTGTTTGACGGCTTGGTAGGTGTTGGCACGGTAAGCTACGAAAGCGCCGCCGCGGTCTGGCTTGTCGGC
>CAZRWV010000107.1:0-4556 GCA_964603965.1 uncultured Candidatus Saccharibacteria bacterium | reverse complement strand
AAACACAGTATACGGAGTGCCTGCTTTTATGTTGCAGAGGTGGTGGATGAGTACGATATCATTGACACAATAGCCTATTCATGGTATATTGAAGATAGGCATTGCCTGCGCAACGCCCCAAGCACTGCCGTACGGTGTGCACCGGCTGTAGATCCCGGGCACCCCAGCAGAAGTGTTTTTGGCATTGCAGTCCGCGCATAGGTGTGAGACTATAAGTTTAATTTAAGGGACGGATGACACATATGTTTCGAAAGCTCGGCATTGTAGGCTCCAAAAAAGCTGCGTTTCTGGCAGGATTACTAGTTGCGGTTGGATCACTCGCTGGTGTGGTGGTTAGTACGAACCCGTTTGGCGGTGCGCAAGTAGCGCACGCTGCTCTCGATTGTGGCGCTCCTAACGACGTGATGAAGGGCGGCTTTAGCGACGCGTCCAACTTCATTACCAAAGTCAAGAACGGCAACAACGGCGTCAATCCCGACCTAAAGCAGGTCTATAATTACTATGACCTGTCCCAGAATGACTACGACGGCTTTGCTGCCGGTACGCACGTCGAGAAGGGCAAGGCCAACCGTGCATCCAAGACGGTGACCGTGAATGGCCAGACGGTCATTACCAACGCTACGAGTGTTGGCCGCGTGAAAGACTGCCATGGCAGCAACCCGTTCACCGTTTCTATCCCCGGTACATCTACCAAGCTCTACGGCGACACGCTGGACAAGACCATCAACTCCAGGACTGACTCTCTGGATGTGCTGGTGCTGTTCAACACCCAGGGTGTTGCTCAGTTCGCGGTTATGAACATCTGTGGCAACCCAGTTGGCGGCGACAAGGTTGTGCCTGACTATAAGTGTAATGCACTAAGGGTCACTCCAGTGCCCGGCAAGGCCAAGACGTACAGCTTTACGACCAACGCCACGGTTGACAAGGGCGCCACAATCGAGAAAGTGGTATACGACTTCGGTGACGGCACTGCCCAGAAGCCCGACACGCAAGAGGTTACTACTGCTGGTGCCGCCAACAACTATCCCTACGAGCACACCTACGATACATCCGGCACCTACAAGACCACCGTTCTAGTCTACGTCAGCCTGCCCGGCGGTACCCACACCAGCATTGGCGCTGTGGGTGACTGCGCCCAAGAAGTTACGGTTCCTGACTACAGCTGTGTAATGCTTGACACTGTCTACATCGACAAAGAGAAGATGAAGATTCGGCTGAAGGCTACCGCTACCGTGACCGGTACTGCTACGCTGACCGGTGCCGACTTCGACTTTGGCGACAAGACTACGCAGACTGGCGCCAAGCCAGAGGCCGACGGCAAGACGGTTATCAGCCAGGAACACACCTACTCACCACTGGGTAACTACGACGCTACTGCCGTGTTGCACTTCTCGGTGAACGGCGAAGACGTAACTGCACTGACCTGCAAGGCGCAGGTAACGCCTACCGAAACCAAGCCCGAATGTAAGCCTGGTGTCCCGGTTGACGACAAAGTCCGCTGCAACCCCTGCCCCTACAACGCCAACATAGAAAACAACCCCGAAACCTGCAAACCGCCGGTACTGCCGAACACCGGCGCCGGTAACACCATTGCTATCTTCTCGGCCGTTGCAATCGCAGGCTTCATGGTCTACCGCCAGCTGCTCTTCCGCCGCCACAAGGCTGCATTCGAAGCTGCCCAGATGGGCACCTCGCTGCTGCCGCTCAGCAATGACCCGCTGAACGACGACAACCCGCTGGACGGCACACCGCTTGACCCGGCTGTGCGCAAGCAAAGCTTCCGCCGCAAGCGTCCGTTCTAGCTCCTAGCGCCGCCAAGCCAAGGCGCATCCAAACCCCGCGTACACACCAGTCCGCGGGGTTTTTGGTAACCGTCGGGAGCCTCCGGTGAGCCCCCGCCGCGCTTACCAGTACGCTGGATACAAATCCCTGATTATGGCAAGATTGTAATTTTTCGTGCTTTTCGTACGTTCGGCCCGTGATACCGTGGGGAAGGATAAAACAGGAGGGGAGAGGCATGATTACACTACGCAAACTCAAAAACCTGGCGGCTGCATTCATGCCGCTATCCGTGCTCCGGTGGCTGCCGGTGACCGGCGCCATAGTGATGGCCGTGACGCTGACTGGCGCTACGCTGATGCTTGGCCCCAGCAAGCCAGCCAGTGCGGCCGGAGGCTGTGATACTGTCGTGAACGAGATGATGACTGGCGGCTTTGATAGCCCAGGCGACTTTATCGACCAAATCAACAACGGCGACAGCTCCGGGCATGATGATCTTGGCGCCATCTATGCCGCCTTTGGCCTGGACCCGGGTGATTACAATGCGTTCGTATCTTCGGCTAAAGAGGGTGTGGCTACTCGGAGTGGTGACATCATCGTGGACGGTCAGACTGTGGCTACGGGCAACATCAGCTTTGGCCGGCAGGAAATCTGCCAGGGTACCGGCCCGCAGTCCATGACCATTGGTGACACGACCATCTGGGGCAATGTGAACGAGCAAAGCTTTGCGCAGGGCGCCGACAACCTGAAGGTAACCGTACTGTTCAATAACACCGGTGCACCGATTTTTGTGGCGCTCAACTCATGCGGCAACCCGAACAAGTTCACGCCCATCCAGCCGGAGTTTGGCTGTGATCTGCTGCAAAAGCACCCGGTGGACGGCCAAAAGAACACCTTTACGTTCACCACGCAGGCGCACGCCACCAACAACGCCAGCATTACCAAGGTAGTGTATGACTTCGGCGACGGCAGCGACCTGGTGACCGAGCCGGACGGCGACACGCCCACTCCGCCGCACACCTTTACGCAGTCCAGCATCGTGAGGGTGACGGTATTCGTGAACGTGCCCGGCCACGACGGTATACCCGTGACTTCGGAGAAATGCAAAGTGCCTATCGTGGTAGAGAAAGAGAAGCCCGTAGTACCGCCGGTAACCCCGCCCGTAACGCCGCCGGCAAAGACCGTGTCGGTAGTGGTACCGACGGTGATGCCGAACACTGGCGCCGGCGACGTATTGCCGCTGGCCGGCGGGGCAGTGGCGGCTGGTACGCTAGGCGGCCGCTGGCTGCTGCTGCGCAAGCGCCGCACACTAGCTGTGGATAACCAATAGACGAATGCACAAAATTGTGCTACCATAGCACATGAACTACAGAGAAGGTTCGTGACTGACCGTTCTCGTCCCCAGTCTTAAACGCCTGGGGATTTTAATTTTGTCCCCGTTGTGTTAAAATAACCCGGTGGTTTTTGAACGGCACGGCCCCGTCGTCCAGCGGTTAAGACATCGGGTTTTCATCCCGGCAACCGGAGTTCGACTCTCCGCGGGGTCACCAGGATAGAATTTTTAGCGAAATCAGCTTCCATTTCAGGTGTTATACATCTGTAAAGGGGGCTGATTTTCGTAGTTATAAAGTTATCGTTTTTTATGTCTAGTACAAAACCCTCTGGGAAGATGAGATTTTGAAACTTCTGCTTAACGTCTAGCGGGGCATCATACCACTGCTTAGCTATATTGGTCATGAAATTTAAGGCGTACTCAATGTGCGATTCGCTTATGGTTTGTCTCTGTTCTAGCTCCGCTAGTTGACTGGATAGTTCCAGCTTTTCAGTGTCCAGGTCGTCGATGACGACTTGTTTGTCTTCTTCTGAAATCTTGCCACTTATAAAGCTCTTAATCGTTTGAGTGCGAGTCGCGGCAATTTCGTCCAGTTTGTCGCGTACTTCCACTAAGTCTTGGTTTATGTTGCCGAGTTCTTTGAGCGTCTGGCGCTTCAGGATTTCTTTCATCAGTTTTATGGTGCTAGGCTTTGGCTCTATGGCGCTCAATAGCTCCTCGAACTTGCCATGAACCCTGTCGGCCATCATAGAGCCAGTGCCACGGCAGGCAGGGCGGTGGCAGAAGTAGCGTGGGCTGTTTTGGGGCGCACAGGCGGTTAAGTAGCCATTGCACTGAACACAGCGCACAAAGCGACGTAAAGGGTACATAACATTTATTTTATGGTGTTTCAGCCCAAGCTGATAGTCTTTGTTTTTGAGCTTCACTATTTCTTGGTTCTGCCAGTACGTACTGCTTCCATAAAAGCCTCATCAGCATCTACAGAGATATTGAACTTCCAGTCAGCCCCGGTTGTTGGGGCGTCAGTCTTTTCCCGAATAAAATCCATGACCTTGGGATGGTAGACGCTCAGAACAGCCATATTGCCCACTGGCCGGTCTTCGCGGCCACTATTAGCGCCGGATACGGCGATGTCGTTTAACATACGCAACATACCCACCGGATTATCTGTGTCGTCCAGATTAAAGCCCGTACCCATACCTTGCTCGTGTAGCAGATTGATCTCGCGCGTTAAATCAGCACGGCTATATCCGTTCAGGCTCAAGGACGGTACGGTACATGCCGTTAGGGGTTTGTCTGCGTAACGCCCAGCGTTCGTCATGATGGGAGTGCTCATAACAATATCTCGTCTATCTAGTGCCTCTCCCAGGGCTGTACTGAACGCCGTAACCTGTTCCGGAGTAGCTCCAAATGCTTCCTCCTGAGTGGTCAGGGTTACGACTAC
>CAZRWV010000106.1:0-4580 GCA_964603965.1 uncultured Candidatus Saccharibacteria bacterium | reverse complement strand
TGCATATACCGTCTTGAAATTGCGTTGTACTCGCGCCACGATAGCCGCATGTCAGCAAGGTAACATGGTGCCCATCACCCACCAGCCGCCGAGATAACTCGCGCGCCACCAGCTCGGCACCCCCGGCTTCTGGGTGCCCCGTGTCTTTCCACGCCAGCCACAAAACCCTCACCCTTCAACCGCTTCCTGCAAGACGCCGCCCTGCGCCGAGACGTATTCATAGTCCTCTGTACGGCGCTGCGCACGATAATCATCTCGCACTACGTAGAGCGGCCGGTTGCTCGCCTCGGCGTGTATGCGCCCGATGTACAGCGATATGAGCCCCAAACACGCCAGCACTAGGCCAATGAGTGCTACGATCAAAATAGCCAGGAATGCCGTCCCGCGGATCGGCCAATGATACACCCAGCGGTTGAAGGCCATGACGCCGCCGACTGGCACAGCCAGCAGCAGAATAGTCGTGCCCAAATAGCCGGCCAGCTTGAGCGGCACCAGGCTCTCCGACGTAAAACTATTCATGGCCAGACCAACTAGCTTACGATACGTATACGCCGGCTTGCCATTCAGGCGCGGTGCCTGTTCGAACGTGATCATCGAGCGCCTAAAGCCCAGCCAGTCGATCAGCCCGCGCGTAATGCGATTGCGCTCGGTCAGATCGTTGTACGCATCAATAACCTTGCGGTCCATCAGCCGATAATCAGTTTCGTGGGGGATGATTTCGGTGGTGGAAATCTGCTGCATGATGCGATAAAACCAGTGCGAACCAAACGCATGCAGCCGGCTAGTTTTGCGACCGCCAAACACACCTATGACAACTTCGTCACCATGCTCCCATCGTTCAATAAATCTGCCGATAAGATGCGGCGGCATTTGCAGATCGGCGTCCATGATAAGCGCGGCGTCGCCTGTAGCGGCATGCAGTCCCGCGCTCATAGCCGGTTCTTTGCCAAAGTTGCGCGACAGCTCCAACACGCGCAGGCGGCGATCGCGGTGTGCTAACCCCCTGGCCACTTTTGCCGAATCGTCTTTGCTGCCGTCATCCACAAAGATGATCTCGAACCGGTATTTCTGCATCTGCGCAATGCATAGCTTCAGCTCGTTGTATAACGGTTGCAGGTTAGCTGCCTCGTTATACATCGGAATGATGATTGATATCGTCTGTTCGCCCACGCTCCCCCCTCCCCGAAACTTTAGATAAGTCTCGTGGCTAGTTTTATATAGAGTACGGCGTATCAGCCAATGCAGAAGATGCAACAAAAAATCGGATGTGTCCGAAAAGAACACACAAAAACGCTGACAATTGCTCGCCAACGTCAATGAGAATTTTAGCACAACCATTAACGCCGCGCTACAGTTTTATAGTTCTGCTTCGCTCTGTTCCTGTACTAACTGCGGCTGCGTTTTTACGCGCAAACTCCATACTCCCAGCAAGCCGCCAAACACCAGGCACGCGTACAGCAAATCGTTCACTACTGCAGCTGGAGTCTGATGATTTGCCGCCAAAAAACCGGCGGCAGCAGCCACGCCGCAGACAGCAAACAGCGCAACCGCATACCTGCGGAGCGCCAAGTGATACATCATGAATAGGTTAATTACCGATACCAAAAAAATCACCAAACTAAGCCGTGGCAACAGCCCCGCGTACGGTAGGAACCGCTGCCCCATCAGCAGCTGCACCACCAGACGCGGCAACAACGCAAAAGCCAGGAGCGTTACACCGCCAATACCTACTAGTAGGACCAACGATTGGGTGAGCACCCGCCGATTTCGCTCAGCTGTTTGGTTCATGCGCACCGCAGACAACAGAACCTGTGCGATCGATCCGGTAACAAACAAGATGATTCGCGCCACGGTGGCAATGCCGGCATATAGTCCGGCCGTGTACACGTCGAACCAGTGCTTGACTACCACCGTGTCGATGCTATACAAGCCCGTGATAGTTAGCGAACAAACCAGCACCACAATCGCATAGCGCAGCTCCGGCGCCAGCACACGCATGTCCGGCAGTCTGAGAAGCGTCCCGCGCCGCCAGCCGCCAAACCCAGCCCGGCGGGCCAGCCACGCACTGTATATAAATGTCAGGAGCTGGGCCGCTACTAGCCCCAGCATCACACCAGTCGTATGCCAATGGAACAGCACGAATAGCACAGCCAGCACCAAGTCTGCACCCGCCGCCAAAATGCCAAGCAGCGAGACCAGTCCAAATGCCTGCCGCCCGCGCAAATACGCATTACGGAACATCAACGGTATCGACACAAACACCGCCAGCATCAAACACACAAATGGCCAAGCACTATCAAAGTTAAAGAAGTGTTTCAGGTTGCCGCCAAATAGCACGCTCACCAGCATCAGTGCCAGCCCAACGGCCAGCGCGCACTTCTCCAGATCAACGATAATCAGGTCCCGTTGCGTATTGCGGCTGGTATTTACCACAATGTTGACGGTCAGCAGCCCCAGTACGCCCAAAAATATATTGATCTGTGCGAACAGCGAAACGAGCGCTTGCACCTCACCGAAATTGCCGGTCGGCAGCAAACGGGCCATGATGGGATAAAAGAGATAGTTCAGCGCGCCGGCCGCGAGGGCTCCGAGAAAGAAAATGGCATTGTGCTTCAGGAAAGTACTGCTACGAATGGTGCGTACAATTTGATGCATTGCCCTCCCTGCTGCTACGTTACAAATACCTAGTCTACCATGGCCTGTCGGGCTCTAACCAGCGGCATCTAAATAGCCTCTGTCCGAGGCGTCGACGTAACTGTGGGGCTGCGCTTGCATATCTATAGCATTTTCCGTAAGCTTTATACAGAACCATGGAATCGAAAGCCGCCGTATTACCTACTATGCCCGTTATGGCGATTCCCGAGCGGCTCGACCCTGCCAAAAAGGCCCACGAACAAATAGATCGCATCGTATACCTAGCTTCGCTTACCTCTAAATTTGACGAGGTCGATCCCATGATGGACGACCTCAGATCGATTACCGCCTCCTGGGACGGCCAGTCCGCCCTGGAGTCTTCACAGGCCCGGCGGCTGAACGAGCTTGAGGCACGGCTGAAGCAATACCTAATCACCTCCGACCCCGTGCGAACATTCACGACGGAGTCGCTAAGCCAGCAGCTCGCTGACCATGGAGGCAAGGGTAAAACCAACACCGCACTGCGTAGTGCCGTCATTATCTTGCTTACTTCGTTGGTTGCCGCGGGTTCCGGTTATCTGCCGTTTATACCCCTTTCACTCCACAACCGGCAGTACTTTGCCATACCAATGCTCTTTGTAGCCATGTCGATCGGCATTAGCTGGCTGTACCTAACGGCGCTCAAGAACTTCAAAGATGAGGTGCGTAAGGCCTTCAAGATATTTTCTATCGGCGTTATTGCATTCGGTCCGGCTTTTTCGCAATATGCCATAATCCAAGCCTTTGACCTGACAAGGTACCCGCTCTTTCAGTTCGCCGGCATAACTTGGCTGCTCGTTCTACCGTATTTCTTTATGTACCTCGGCATTAGGCTCTATGCCAAACAACTCGGCGTGCAATCATGGACGATGAAACTGCTGATTGCGGTAGCCGCGTGGGCCGTTGTAGTCGCCCTTGCAGCATTCATACCGGCTGTCGCCCATCAGGACGAGTATGTCGCCATATTCCAGAATACCGGAACGTATTCTATGCCCTTTTTCGCACTGCTCGCTCTAATCTTGGCGCGAAAAATCCGCAAAGTCGTTACGCCCACGTACGCCCGGCCAATGATGTGGATGTATATGTTCTTTATCATTAACTTCGTGGCCACAACCTTAGCAAACATACCCATACCCGTTTCGCCTGATGCCGGCGGCGGCTTCTCGCTGTACGGTGAGATGTTAATCTTTGGCATACCGATAGAGCTTCTGCTGATGATGACTGGTTATTCATTCAAGAAAGAGCTATCCAAGTAGACTCGCTATGGAACCGCAGGCCGCAGTCCTACCCGCCTCGCCTCCTGTGTCAATGCGCACACCTGATCCTATAAAAGAGGGTCGCGAGCAGATAGACCGGATCGTCTACCTGGCGTCACTGACATCGAGGTTCGACGCCGTCGACCCAATGATGGACGGCCTGCGGGAAGTTACCGCCGTATGGAACGGCTCGTCTGCATTAGAACCCTCTCAGCAACAAAAACTGGACAACCTCGAGGCACACCTTAGAAGTTATTTAATGACCGCCGACCCGCTGCGGACGTTTACGGCGGAATCACTTGATAAACGACTGACGGAACGAGAGCAACAGGGCAAGATTAATCTTGCCCTGCGCAGCGTTATTGTTATTTTGCTCATCTCTGTCATCGCCCCGGCGTTAGGCTATCTGCCGTTTCTGCCGCTGTCTCCTGATCACCGGCGCTTGCTGGCCATACCATTATTCTTTGTTGCGCTGCACGTTGGCATTAGCTGGTTGTATCTGACTGCCCTCAAAAACTTTAACGACGAGGTGCGCAAAGCATTCAAGTTGGTTGCGGTAGGTGTCATTCTGTTCGGTGTAGCGTTTTCGCACTATGCGGTGATAGCGGCCTTTAACCTGGATCGATACGCCGTATTCCAATATGCCGGCGT
>CAZRWV010000105.1:0-4629 GCA_964603965.1 uncultured Candidatus Saccharibacteria bacterium | reverse complement strand
GCCAGCAGCAATACCTGGCCATCGCCACTGCCCAGTCCGAGCACGGTTCGGCCGCGCGGCAGATCCAGCAGTTCCAGCGCTGCACGGGCCTGTGGCCGCAGACTGGGCACATACGGCGCGCCACGCAGCAGCACAGCGCCAAACAACAGCACCAGCACCATAGCAACGATCAGCAGATAGGTCATTATTCGCCCGAGTCCAGGTCCGAGCCCGCGCTCGTGGCGCCGTCCGCACGCACCACGTGCTTCCGCACGTCGATCTCGGCCTGCTTGAGGTACGCTTCCAGCTCGGCGATGAGCTTTAAGCCATCGGCGTGCAGCCGCACCGCTTCGTCAATCTGGATGTCAGGGCTTTGTAGTTCCGCCACCACCCGCTCCAGTTCTGCCGCCTTGGCAGTGTAATCAAAATCATTCTTCTTCATCGGCCTGCTCCTTGTCTGTTATTGTAGCCGCCGCGTGGCCGCCGCTCAACACAATCTGCACCGAGTCGCCCACCGCCAGCTGGTCGATATGCCGCACCAGCGCGCCATCGTCATCGTGCACCAGCGCGTAGCCACGTCGCAAAGCAGCAGAGGGGTCATACGCCTGCACCAACTGCCGGCGCGCCTGCAGCCAGACGCAAGCCCGGTCGTAGGTGGTCAGCAGCGCGCGGTCCAGTCCGATACGATGCAGTCGCAGCTGGCCTTGCCGGTCGGTAACAATACGCGTCAGCTGCTCGCCGAGCGCGCCGCGGGCGGCCTTGAGCTGCCGCAACACCTCTGTACGATCCGGGGTGAGGAGTTCTGCCGCGTTCGACGGCGTCGACGCCCGCCGATCGGCTGCCAGCTCCGCCAAGCTCACGTCCACTTCGTGCCCGATGGCCGCCAGTGTCGGCACACGGCTGGCCGCCACGGCCCGCACTACTGCCTCGGTGTTAAACGCTGCCAGGTCTTCGGCACTGCCGCCGCCGCGCGTCAGCACCAGCACGTCGGCCGGATCGGCCGCGGCGTTCACCATGGCAATGGCCGCCGCGATCTGCGCCGGCGCCGACTCGCCCTGCACCAGCACGTTGTAATGGTCCACGGTAATGCCCCGCCACCGAGCGTGCAGGATCTTTATAAAGTCAGCGTACGCTGCCGAATCCGCCGCCGTCACCAACGCCACCCGCCGTGGCGGGTACGGCAATGACCGCTTGCGCGCCACATCAAACAAGCCCTCGGCCTCCAGCTTAGCCGCCAGCAGATCAGCCGCCCGGCGCAGCGCCCCCTCGCCCACTGGCTGAATCGTCTGGAACGTCACGCTAAACCCATACAGCGGATGCAGCCGCGGGCTGCCGCTCACCCGCACCACCATCCCATCCTCCAACGGTCCCGGCAGCGCATACACCGTACCAAAAAACCGCACGCTCGCGTCCTGGTCCTTCAGGTCAAAATACACCCACCGGCCCTTCACCCGGAACCCCGTCAGCTCACCCTCAATAGTCACAAACGGATACGCCAGCTCGAGCGTCTGGTTCAGATACGCTACAAAATCGCTAACACCAAAAACCATGTCGTTACCCTGCATCATCGCCCCATTGCACTTCCACTACGAAAAGAGTTACTTGTTCACGATTCTTCAATGGTCTTCTTCTTATCGCTGGCCTTGACCCGCTTCATGATCATATCCGTATCCTCTGCCGGAGGCAGGTGTTCGGGCACAATACTTCTAATAAGCAGGGTTTTGCGCACTTCCCGGTTGTTACCGTCATTTTCTTCCTTAATGGCGCTAAAACCCTCGATAGGGTAATCCGCGAGATTCTGCGCGGTCATCTCATTTGCGAGCGTCTTGGCTGCAAGAACAACATTGGGCATGCGGTTTGCTAGCGGCGTGTTGCGCCTTGTAATGCCATATTTCTTTTTCATCTGCGCGGTAGTGTTGCCGCCGAACATGACCTTATCCCCTGAACTCTTTATCTCGCCCAACCCGCGCCCACTAACACCTTTCTCAATCACGGCTTCCGAAATGCGCTTGTCGGAGTCAGTAAACTTCTGCCTAGCTATCAGACGTTCATAATCTAGCTCGCGACCTTGATCTAACTCTCGCTTACGCGTCTGAATCGCAAAATATGCCTGTGCGCCTGCAATCGCGGGCTTCTTTGCGGCGTTGCCGTTCTGGGCGACGATATAACAGGCGTACCTAGTCAAGCGTACATCGTCCACTGGACGCTCGTTGCCACGGCCAATGATTCTCATGTTCGACACATGTCGAAAATGGTTTTCCACAGGCTGCCCAGTTTCCGCAACCGAGAGCTCAGCGCGCCTGATAACTCGCTCAAAACCCTCCCAGGAGTAGCCAAGCACATCCGCGAGCTCACGCCCAAGCCAATATTCTATGCCGCCATCATCGGTGTGCTTGATGGTGTCAAATAGCGACTTTGCCCATTCTTGAATGCTTTGCTCCATATACGCTCATTATACGCGCACCAACTGACCGTAGCTGTTGTGCTTTCAAATACACACAGCCGTCTCGATTAAGCAGTCGATTTGTCAGACGCCGGCGCGTTCAGCGCCCGATGATACAACCACCACCCCGGCGGCAACTGCACCAGCGTGTTCAAGATACGGTACATCACTGTCACCGGCAGGCTCAGGCGCGACGGGATGCCGGCCGCGGCCAGCACCAGTGTCATCAGGCCTTCGTAGATGCCCACGCCGCCTGGCAGGATCGACACCAATCCAGCAAAGTTCGCCACGCCGTAGGCGATGATAATCGCACCCAAGTTCACCGCATCGCCAAACGCCAGATACACCACGTACAGCGCCATAATTTCCCAGAAGTTGGCGGCAAACGCCCACACAAACGGCCATTTGAGCTGCCGCCAATCGCGGCTCACCAGCACATAGTTTTCGTGCAGATCGTCGAACACGGCCCGCGCCCGCTCGATGTTGATCGGGTCGTGCTTGCCCGGCCGTATCGTTCGAATCAGCCGGTTCAGCAGCATCGTCAAATAGGTAAAGAAGCCTGAGATCCGCTGCCGCGAACCGATGATGAACGCAAAACCAGCAGTGCCCACTACCAGTAGTGTCGTCAGCGACCCCGCCACCAGCAGGATAACGTTATTGATCTGCCCATCCGCCGCCAAAAACAGCAGGCCGATCACCAGCAGCGCCTCGAACGACAAAAACAGCAGCACCAGCTTCATCAAGTGCACCACAGTGGCCTTGGCACCGGTTATGTCCTTCTGCCGCATCCGCACACCCCAATAACTGATGCCCGTCACGCCGCCGCTCGGGAACACGTGGTTTACAAAGTTCAGCTCCACCGACGCCTTCACCAGCGGCCAATACCGCAGCCGATTCCCCGTCATCAGGAACAGTCGCTGGTACAACCGCGCCTGCGCATCGTAATTCAGATACTCCACCGGGAGCATCAGCAGCAACAGCCAGGCATGCACCCGGAACAGGTTCTCGAACGTCTGCCCCAGCTGACCGCGGATACCGATCACCAGCGCCACTAGCGCCACAAGTGTCAGTATATTGAGTACTAGTTTCCAGCGGCGGATCAAAAAGGTAGACAAACGAGCCATACTTATGGCCAATTATAGCCGAGCCGGCGCCCCACCGCCATACAAATGGCCGGAACGCTACCTACTTTGGATGAGGCGGAGCACCTTCTCTGTCCTGCTACGCCTTCTTGCCGGTGGAAAAATAGCTGCCACCCCGAGCAAGCCCATACCCAACGACCCCACAGCCCACTTTGTGGCCGTCATCGACGATTCGTACGCACCAGAACGGTCTAGAACTATACTGGCCACCACCAGCACGCAGAATCCCACTAAGCCAACAACCGCCGCACCAATAGCATGTCTCACATGCCAGTTATGTGCGTTTTTGAGCTCCATAAGGTCGTGCGGTCTTAGCCGCATCTTGCCGTCCCTTGTAGGAACATCTACCGCAGGAGGCCACATCCCGTCGGTGCGCGGCGAGCTGGGAGCAGGTGCAAAACCAGGCGTCAGCGGCACCCGCATCACTGGGATTGAGCGCACACGCATATTCATCGGATAGATTCCATCTGCAGCAAGACGATCCCTGAGCTGTATAACCGGCGTCTCTGGACTTTCGGGCAACACTAAACCAAGTTCAGGAGAAGGCAGGACGCTACCGGCAGCTCTGGTCATAACAGCCATTATATTATTAAACTAATAAGAATCCAAATGTCGCGGTACGTAACCCTAACCCCCTATCCAGAGACGTAACTGTTCGATCCGCCCGACCTGTGTCCGGGCCCGGACCCAAGTCGCGAACGTTATGGCCGTAAATAGCAAGCCAACTGGCACCCCTGCATCCCTGAGCCTCATCTCCTCAATACTAAAGTGGCCGCTCTGTTTATAGCGGTAGATCGTTGCGCCGAGCGCCAGCACACTCATTACTGCCTGTGCGACTGTCAGTCCACCGCTCAGCCGCATGCGCCGCCTTTGCCGTGCCGCCAGTTCCCCCAGATCAGCATCATTTAGCCGCTCAACCCGGTCGCCGTGCGCTGACCGATCAACTGTGTAAGGTATGTCGGGAAGTGTCGGTAAGACGACCGTGTCATAATTCCCGACCGGGCTGGGACCCTCAAACGCTCCCACGGGGCGCTGGAGCCAAGCGGGCGCCTCGGGGCCACGGGA
>CAZRWV010000104.1:0-4649 GCA_964603965.1 uncultured Candidatus Saccharibacteria bacterium | reverse complement strand
CGTGAGCGCAACATCAAGACACTGAACCGCTTTTGCAAGGTGTACATCAACGGGTTTGAAGGTGCGGTCACGCTGCGTACCGCACTTATGCTGGCTGACAGTACGCGTGAGTTGTTGGAGTTGCTTGACAACAGTGCCAAAGCGCTGCCGCTTGTCCCGCCGCAGCCTGCCGGGTATGATGGAGCCATGAGCGAGACAATCAAGGCCATCGTGTTCGACTCTGACGGTACACTGCTAGATACGCGCGAACTGATTCTGGAAGGCTACAAAGCCGTATTGCAGAAGCACGGTCTGGGACACCTGGCGAATGATCACTACATCCGTCAGCGTCTGGGCAAACCCGTGCCTGAGACGTATGAGCAAATTATTGCCGGGCACAACGTGGATCTATCGGTAGAAGAACTGGCGGCTGAGCACGACAAGGTACAAAATACCATGGTCAACCTGATCAAGCCATACCCGCATACCCGCGATATTCTGACAGCTTGGAAAAAGGAAGGCGTTAAGCTGTGTCTGTTCACCTCGGGCAGGCGCATGATGATCGAGCGTAACTTCGCCGGCGCGCACATGCCGGATCCGTATGAGCTCTTTGATGCGGTTATTACTGCCGATGACGCTGTGGCCCGCAAGCCGGAGCCTGATGCTATTCTGGAATTGCTGCGTCGTGTGGATGTACAGCCGCACAATGCGGTCGTTGTTGGCGACCACGCGTACGACATTATCGCCGCTGCAAGGGCTCACGTTGGTCTGAAGGTGGGCGTACTTCACGGCTTCGGTACTTCACACGAACTACTGACCGCGGGCGCTGATTTCCTGGCGGACGACCTGTCAAGCCTGGGCCGACTAATGCACTTCGCTACGGCGTAAAACGCGCCGGACGAAAACGTTTGTGTTATTGATCGGCCGGCGTACAATCGTGCTTATGCAGCTACTATTCTCCTCAATCTCCAAATTCCTGGCCAGCTTGCTCGTGGCCGTGCTAGCCAGTGCGACATTAACCGCAGTATTCAACCAAACGGCGCTAAGTAGTCATTACCTAGAGGCAAAGATGAGTTCTGTCAACGGCTACAAGCGGCTATCAACGGCCCTAAACGAGCAGATTGTGAGTGCCGCAACGAAAGACAGTGATTCGTCCGGGATTAATACGGCACAGGCGGCCAAGTTGCAGCAGATCCTGACGCCGACCGTGCTGCAGCAAAAGATCAACAGCGGCCTGGACTCGATACAGGGCTATTACCGTGGGAACGGTCCGCAGCCGGTTATCGACCTGACGGACTTGGCCGCGCAGGCCCAGGCGGCCGGTATCAAGATCCCGGAGGACAGCGGCCTGACCAAACCGATCAAGCTGGGGACTAGCCAGCGGGCCAGCGCGCTCAGCAAGACGTTCGACAACGTGCGACTGGGCACGATTATTGGCACGCTGGTGTTGGTAGCGGCTTTGCTGGCCGTATCGTGGGAGCGACACAAGTGGGCTGCGCTGCCCGATGTGCTAATCGTGACTGGCGTGCTGGTGGGCTTGGTGGCGATTGCCGCTGCGGCTGTCGGCCAACTGGCGGTGCATTTCCTGCGCTTTGGCACTGATGCTGAGGCGTTCGCGTCACTGGGCCGTGATCTGGCCTCGGCAATCGCACATGACCTAGCGCTGCGGTTCGGCATTATTGCAGGTGCATTTCTGACAGTTGGTATTGGTACGCGGATTTGGGTCGGACGGCTGCATCCCACGGTGAATCTGCCAAGGCCAATGGCCCCCGCGCCGCCCAAAGCGCCCAAACGGGCAATCGCAAACTAGCATGCCAAACATTCGCGATATAACGGCTACGTCCCGGGCTAGTAGGCGTGTGCTGGCAGAGCTGAAGTATCCCGTAGACATTGATTGGGCCATAACCGAACTGCTGGCCATCCCGACCAAGTCTGGCAATAACGGCGTGCTGATATTGCACCCTGCGCAAGACACATTCTGTGCGTTACCGTATGAGCTAAAGGCCATCAGGAGTACGGCCACGACCGGTGCACTCAAGCCGGTGCTCTGCGATTTTTGTTATACCTGGCTGCCGGGTACGCGTACGGCGGTTATCGCGTTTGTGAATAAAGCCCTGGGCTCGCACAGCTTTTATTGCTGTGCCAAGCTCAACTGCTCGGCGAATGTTCGTGGCCTGACCGACGAGTCGCTGGTGTCGCGAACGCAGCTGCGTGAAGACATGACGGACGAGCAACGGATCGAACGGCTCAAACTCAAGCTGATTAAGATATGCGAACTCGTACCAGCTGCGGTATGATAGAACGGTATGATCGTTGCCGAACACCTCAGCAAAAAGTATCGCAAAAAACTAGCCGTTGACGATCTGAGCTTCCAAGTGGAAACGGGCAAGGTGACCGGCTTCCTGGGCCCAAACGGAGCTGGCAAGAGCACCACGATGCGTCTGATGCTCGGCCTGGACAACGGTGCCGGCCACACACTATTTGACGACAAACCGCTGCACGCGTATACCCAGCCGTCACACATGGTCGGCATTCTGCTGGAAGCCAAGGCGTTTCACCCTACCCGCACTGCTCGGCAGCATCTGCGCATTCTGGCCGACGCTGGTGGCATTGGGTACGCCCGAGTGGACGAAGTGCTGAACGAAGTGGGTCTGACAGAGGTGGCCCAAAAAGGGCCGGGCAAGTTCAGTTTGGGAATGAGCCAGCGCCTCGGCATCGCCGCCGCACTGCTCGGCAAACCCAAGTATTTGATTCTGGATGAGCCGGCTAACGGCCTCGACCCCGAAGGCATTGCCTGGCTGCGCGAGTTCTTGAAAGGCTATGCCGCCAAAGGCAACGCCGTGTTTGTGAGCAGCCACTTGCTGAGCGAGATGGCCCAGATGGCCGACAATGTAGTGGTAATTGGCAAAGGCAAGTTGATCGCCGACACGTCCGTGGCAGAGCTGGTCGCCGGCAACGGCAACAGCGGGGTGTTCGTGCGTACGCCCAAGCAGTCGGTGCTGGAGCGAGCATTGTTGGGCCGCAAGGCTTCGGTTACCAAAGAGCAGGGCGGTCTGGTGGTAGCCGGCATGACGAGTGACGAGATTGGCAAGCTGGCGTTTGACAGCGGCGTGCCACTCTACGAGCTGGCGCCGCGCGCGGTTTCTCTGGAAGATGCGTTCCTGGAACTGACTGCAGGCAGCGAAGAATACGTGGCTAAAACGGAGGGTAAGGCATAATGTTGACCGCACTACGGGCCGAGTTCCGCAAACTCCTGACCATACGGGCTACCTATGGGCTTATCATCGGCAGCTTACTGCTCATCTTGTTCTTCGCCGGGTTCATTAGCGGTTTTAAGGCGCAGCCGGTACAGCTCCAGAACGACCCGCTACTGCTCGCGGACATATCCAGCAACAGCATTATATTCGCTGGGCTGATCCTGGCCTTTGCCGGCCTGCTGCTGGTGGGCAACGAGTACCGCTACAACACCATCATGTACAGCCTCACCGGCAGCAACAAGCGCTACAAAGTCTTATTCGCCAAGGTCATCGCGGCCAGTGTATTTGCGCTGGTGCTCAGTCTGATTGTGACGTTCTTTGCGCCGTTTTGCACGATCGCCGGAGCGTGGCTGCAAGGTACGCACGTCGGTCCGCAACAGTTTGATTGCTGGGCTATCCTCTGGCGCTGTTTGTTCTGCGGCTGGGGCTACGCTATGTACGCGCTTATTTTGGTAGCCATCATGCGCAACCAAATCGGCGCTATTGTAACGTTTCTGCTGACGCCGCTTATCGCCGAAGGCATTCTGTCGCTGTGGCTAAAGAACAACACTAAATATCTGCCGTTCAACTCGTTGCAATCAATCGCTACGCCGCCTGCTTTTACCCAAGGCAGTCCGCTTACGACTCCATCGGTGAGCCACGCGGTATTCACCGTGCTGGCCTATGTGGCCGTCGGGCTGATTGTCGCTACGGTGTTGTTCCAAAAGCGCGACGCTAACTAGGCTACGAAACACATTGAGCCGTCATGTTATTGGCGCTGGACAAGGGCGGCCTTGAGCTGAGCCCTATCGGGCAAAGTACTCCGGGCGCCTACACCGCCTATCGACAAGCGGGCAACAACATCGCCCAGGCGTGCGGCCTGGTCGTACTCGATCCCCTCAAGGCAAGGTCAACCCAAGAGGAGGTGTTTGTGCTATAGGTCTGTAGAAGTATAGGACGAAAACCTTTGAAACATTGTGACTCTTGAGAGTGTGCGAGGCTCTGAGGACAAACAGTAAGGTCAGCACACCCCCCACACCCATGTGTTATAGTACAGCCCGCAAAATTGGCGTATGCTAGCCACAGTGAAATACGTATACCTTCTACTCTGTTTGGTGTTGACTATTTTTTTGGCCACAACGCTGATTTTGCGCCGAGACCTATGGAAACAAGCGGTATGGACCGGTGTGTTGGGCGGTCTAGCCGGCCTTATCTCAGAAGTGTTCTATTTCCGGGATTACTGGCGGCCGCCCAGCGTGGCTGGTATTGCCAAAATATCCCTTGAGGACTTTATGTTCGGTTTTACCATAACCGCACTAAGCGTTGTCGCGTATGCCGCTTTAGCGGGAAAGCGGCTGGCTAAAGGCGATCTTCCGAGACGCCGCATAGTTTTCGGATGTTTTTTCTTATTCGGGCTGGTTTGTATGCTGCTGT
>CAZRWV010000103.1:0-4905 GCA_964603965.1 uncultured Candidatus Saccharibacteria bacterium | reverse complement strand
CACTGAACGCCAGACTGATTCCTGACGAAGCGAAGCGGGTGTACCAGGGTGTGCTGTATGATGTGTACCAGTGGCCGCAAGAGCAGTTTGACGGCTCGCGTATCACCTATGAGATGCTTCGTCGTTTGGATACGGCGATCGTCATAGGGGTTGTGGGTGACAAAATTATTGTGACGCGCGAAGAGCAGCCTCACGCTGGTGCGCGTAATGGTTTTCCGGCCGGTAAGGTAGATCGAGGCGAGACCGCTCTGGCCGCTGCGCAGCGGGAGCTGCGAGAGGAGACCGGCTACACGTTCAAGCAATGGCGACTGGTAAATATTGTTCAGTGGGCTCCCACGATCGAGTGGTTTATGTACGTCTATCTGGCCTGGGACGAGGATCAGGAAAGCGAGCCACACACCGAGGCTGGCGAGCATATTACCGTCGAGCTGTCGCCATTTACGCAGGCACGGCAATTAATTCTAGATAACGGTAGTTCATTCCGTGCAGTCGGCGACGTGCTCAGCATGTGCCACACTATTGATGACCTACTGGCACTGCCGAAATTTGTCGGCAAAGAGAACAAGGCATAGACCCTATCTCTTCATTATAGCATGCCGCCTAAGTTTTGTCAAGTTTTGCATCTGATACCAGCATAGGCTACAATGGCAAACGTAAGCATTATTCAAAACCATTTAAAACTACTCAGGACAGGGGTGGAAACATAGTATGAAATCGAAAGTTGCTATCAACGGCTTTGGGCGGATTGGCCGCAACGCCTTCAAGATTGCGTTTGCGCGCGATGACGTCGAAATCGTTGCGATCAACGACCTCACCGACACCAAAACGCTCGCGTATCTGCTCAAGCACGACAGCAACTACGGCACGTACGACAAAGAAGTCAGTCACGACGAGCAAAACATTATCGTGGACGGCAAAAAAATCCGTGTAACGGCCGAAAAGGACCCGTCGATGCTACCGTGGAAAGACATGGACGTCGATGTGGTGATCGAGAGCACCGGTCGCTTTACCGACAAAGAAGGTGCCAGCGCTCACATCAAGGCCGGCGCTAAGCGCGTAGTCATTAGCGGTCCCACCAAGAGCGACGGTGTCGACACCATCGTGCTCGGTGCCAACGACGATAAGCTGGAAGGCGCAACTGAGGTCATCAGTAATGCCAGCTGTACTACCAACAGCCTGGGTGCGGTGATGGCGATCCTGGAAAGTGAGTTCGGCGTGGAGAAAGCTATGCTTACTACCGTGCATGCCGACACCGCTAGCCAGACGCTGACCGACGCACCCACCAAGGACGTCCGCGAAGGCCGCGCTGCGTCGCAGAACATTGTGCCCACCACCACCGGTGCCGCCAGCGCCGTTGCTTTGGCATTGCCCCAGTTGAAGGACAAGTTTGACGGCCTGAGCATCCGTGTGCCGATCCCTGTGGTCAGCATCAGCGACGTGACTGCACTGCTCAAGCGCAACACCACGGTCGAAGAGATCAACGATGCCTTCAAAAAGGCCGCCAAAGAACCGTTCTATCAAGGCATTCTGGCAGTCAGCGAAGAACCGCTCGTGAGCGCAGATTATATCGGCAACAGCCACTCCGGCACCGTTGACTTGCTGCTCACCAAAGTCGTTGGTGGCAACCTGGCCAAGGTGATGGTCTGGTACGACAACGAATGGGGCTACAGCAACCGTCTGGTGGAAGTCGTGGCCGACACTGGTAAGTTCCTGCACAAGCATCAATAGCCATATGGAGCATAAAAGAGGGTCATCATCTGGCCCTCTTTTCGTTTATACTGAGAATCATGCTAAAGAAGCTGTCGTTAATACTCTTGGCAGTAGAAGTGCTGATCATAGCAACGGCATGGGTTGTGTTGTTTGAAGCCACGCACCACTGGCAGGCGTGCCATATGGCGACGGTTGGCTGTGGTACAGGGCCGGTCGTGGATTTCATATATGATGCTGGGCTTATAGCTGGCTTGCTGTTTGTGTTTACGTTGCCCACGACGATTATTTTGTGGTTCTGGGTGAGGCGTACTAGGGGCGATAAGGCGGCCTGCCTAAACCGGGCGATCAGGCGGCCCGTAATCAAGCCCGCCAAGCCGCCACGGCCGACCAGCTGAGCAGCCTAGCAACAGACTGGTAGTTTCCGTTCCGCTTGTGCTACACTACGTATCAAAGGCAAGGATGGGCATGAAACTATATATTGGCGCGGACCACAACGGCTTTGCTCGTAAACAAGAACTGGCCGAATACCTGCGAAAAAACGGCTATGAAGTGGTGGACGAGGGCGACGCGCGGCGTGACCCCGAGGACGACTTTCCGCAGTTTGCCGGCCGAGTCGTGTCTGCCATGCGCGGTGACGAAGATCCCGACCAAGCCCGCGGCATCCTCATCTGCGGCAGCGGCCAGGGGATGTGCATGGCGGCCAACCGCTTTCGCGGCATTCGCGCTGCGTTGGCGTTCGATCAAGAAGAGGCACGGGCCAGCCGCAACGACGAAGATAGCAACATCCTCTGCCTGAGCTCTCGCTACACCGATTTTGATCAGACCATCGGCATCGTGCACACTTGGCTTATGACGGCCTTTGCCGGTGCGCCGCGCTACAAGCGCCGCAACCAGGAACTTGACGAGCTGGGGGGCTAATAGGCGTGGCGGCGGAAATTTGTCCAACGGTGACGACCGACGATCTGACCATTTACCAGCGGCAGATTGAGCAGTCGGTAACCTATGCGCACCGCATCCACATTGATGTGAGCGACGGCGTGTTTACGCGCAACCGCTTGATCGACATCGAAAACATCTGGTGGCCTGGCGGCATGCGCGCCGACATCCATGTGATGTACAAGCAGCCGTTTGATCACATGGAAGCGCTGATCGCCCTGCGGCCGCAGCTGATCATCGTGCACGCCGAGGCCGAAGGAGACTTCCGCGAGTTTGTGGCTCAGGTACATCGCTACGGCATCGAAGTGGGCGTGGCACTGCTGCCCGAAACACCGGTAGAGACGATTCGCCCGGCGCTGGAGGCGATCGATCACGTACTGCTATTCTCGGGTCATCTGGGTCACTTCGGTGGTCACGCTGACTTGAATCTGCTGCGCAAGGCGGCCGAGCTGAAGGCTCTGAAGCCCCGCATCGAAATCGGCTGGGATGGCGGCGTCAACGACCAGAACGCGGCACAACTGGCCAAAGGTGGTGTGGACGTACTGAATGCCGGCGGCTACTTGCACGGCGCAGTGGAACCAAAAATCGCTTATGCTACACTAAAGGCAGCAATTGGAGAGTAATCGCATATGGCTGAACCACAAACACTAAAGAACGTTGCCCAAAAGGCATATATCATCCGCGAAGATATCATCCGCATGCTGCTGCATGTTACCAGCGGCCACAGTGCTGGACCACTGGATCTGGCCGATATCTTTGCCGCGCTGTATTTCCATGTCCTAAACCACGATCCCAAACGGCCCAACTGGGAGGAGCGTGATATTCTGCTGCTATCCAACGGCCACTGCGTGCCGGTGCAGTATGCGGCGATGGCCGAGGCGGGCTATTTCCCGAAGAAGGAGCTGATGACGCTTCGCCAACTAGGGAGCCGCCTGCAGGGCCACCCGGAGCGCACGAAGTTGCCTGGCCTCGAGAACACCTCCGGTCCACTCGGTTGCGGGCTGAGCCAGGGTGCGGGCATGGCGATGGCTATGCGCATGGACGGCCAAACGCGCCGCAGGGTGTATGTCATAACGGGTGACGGCGAGTTGAACGAGGGCAACATTTGGGAGGCGGCGATGTTCGCTGCCAAGTACCACCTGAGCAACATGACTGTTATTGTGGACCGCAACAACATCCAGATCGATGGCACAACCGAGTCGGTGATGCCGCTCGAGGACCTCAAGGCCAAGTGGGAGAGTTTTGGCTGGCATGTTCTGGAAATCGACGGCAACGACGTGGAGGCCGTCATCGACGCCTGCACTATGGCTAAGGCCATTACCGAAAAGCCGGTCGTGATCATTGCGTACACTGTACCGGGCAAAGGCGTTGACTTTATGGAAGGTGACTACCACTGGCACGGCGGTGCACCGGGTGCCGGTATCCCCAGCGCGGAACAGGCCAGGAAGGCACTTCACGAACTACGCACGCTGGGCGGCAAGATAAGGAGCGAACATGAATAACATGCACCTGGTGGATATAACCGGCAAGCTTGTCAGTGAGCCAAACCGCAAGGGCTTCGGCCGCGGGCTCAAAAAGGCCGGTGAAATCGATGAACGAGTAGTGGCGGCCTGTGCTGACTTGACGGAATCAACGCAGATAGCGATCTTCCGCGATGCGTTTCCGGATCGATTTATTGAAGTTGGGATTGCTGAGCAGAACCTGGTGACGGTCGGCTCGGGCTTAGCTGCAATGGACAAAGTCCCGTTTGTGAGCAGCTATGCCGCGTTTAGCCCTGGTCGCAACTGGGAGCAAATCCGTACTACCATTTGTCTGAATGATCAGCCGGTCAAGATTATTGGTTCGCATGCTGGTCTGAGCGTTGGGCCAGATGGAGCTACGCACCAAATGCTTGAGGACATTGCGATGATGCGTGCGCTGCCGAATATGGTGGTCTTGGCGCCGTGCGATAGTGTAGAGGCCGAAAAGATGACGCTGGCCATGGCCAAAGACCGCCGGCCCAACTACATGCGTTTGGCGCGTGAGGCTGTGCCGATCATCACTACCGTTGATACACCGTTCGAAATAGGTAAAGCGTATGTATATGCGCCGGGTACTGACGTGACGATTATTAGCACGGGTACTATGACGTATCATGCCTTGTTAGCCGCTGAGCAACTGTACAAAGATGGTATTGATGCCGAAGTGATACATGTGCCCACCATCAAGCCGCTTGACGACGAAACGATCCTAAAGAGTGTGCGCAAAACCGGCTGTGTG
>CAZRWV010000102.1:0-4932 GCA_964603965.1 uncultured Candidatus Saccharibacteria bacterium | reverse complement strand
TTGTAATTTGTGCTTCAAAAACGCCGGGTCGCGAAACAGCTGCGGGATTTCCACGAACGTACCACCGTCCGGGTCGCCCATCACCGCGATGGCGGCGTTACGGAAGATGTCTTCGTAGCGCGGCCCCATAATGCCCTGGTGTTGCGGGTCGTACAACTTGTAGAGCATGTTGATGATTTCCTGGATGATAAAGTCTTTCTGGTCCGACTTGCTGAATTCGAACAAATTAAGTCCCATCGGATAGTCCATGTCCGACGGGCAGAAATAGATCACGTCCTCGGTGCGCTCTTTGGGCACCATACCGAGCAGCTTCTCGGCCGTGTCACCGTGCGGGTCAACAAACGCAAAACCATCACCGTTCAGCATGTCCTGCAGCGCCAAGTTTTCCAGGAAGGTCGACTTACCCGTACCAGTCTGTCCCACCGCGTACATGTGCCGCTGGCGGTCGTGCAGGCTCAGCCGGATCGGCTTCTTTACCCCGCGGAAGACGTTAAATCCCAGCAGCAGACCCGTATCCGGCATGTTGCGCGGGCCGTCCACCTGCTTGGAATCCTGTCGGCTCAGCTGTGATGTTGGGATGTTACTCTGGTCTGGGAAGTGGAACAGCGTAGCCAGCTCCACCGAGTTCATAATATCGCGCTTGCTCCGCCGCTGTGTGAACGTCCGCAGCACGTAATCGCGCACCAGCTTAACGGCATCTTTGGTGGTCTCAAACTTAAAGCCGTTCCGGCCGGGGCTGTCGAACAGCGCAAAGCTGGCCACCACGTTATTCATAATAGCCTGCGCACGCTGCAAGATGTTGGCCGAAGCCACCACACGGATGGTCACTTCAAACCCGGCGTAACGCGTCTTGTCATCGATGGCGTCAACGACCGACTGCTCTAACGACGACAGCTCCTTTTTGTCATCACCGCCCTTGCCTTCCGGCGGCTTGACGAACGCCATTACCACATCGCGCGCCAGTGTTCCGGCGCTTAGCGCCTTGTGCCCCTTGCGCTTCTGACTAGCATGCTCATTGGCCGATCGTCGCCAACCGTTATCCGCTGGCCGGAACAGGATCTGGATGGCCGCACCGTCCTCGGTTTGCATGCTGCTCAGCGCGTTCAGGATAGATTGCAGCGCATCGCGCTTTAGGTCCTGGTACGTGGCAATCGGGTATGCGAACGGTTCCTTCAGGTTAAACTCACCGCCCACCACGGCGTTGATGCCGCCCACTTGGTTAAAAATATTGTGTTCGGGCGTCACTTCCAGCCGCACGCTCGGGTAGGCACTCGTCAGCGCCTGCTGCAGCACATCGATCATGTCGGCCGGCACCGTTGCGTATAAATGCACAAAGCCCTTGGTGCCCACAATCTCGAAGCCAAAATGCCGCTGGCCGAACCAGCGCGTCTTCATATTCTTCTCGGCCGTGCTGGCAATAATGTTGTAAATAATTTGGGCTTTTGAGATATTTTCGTCAACAATGTCGCGCACATCGCGGCCGTTCGCCTCTGCATCTTCACTCATAGGTGGCAGGTGGATGAGCAGCGGCACCAGTTCCACCCCGCGCTCATAGTCCAGCACTTCCTGCTTGCTATTACGTAGCCGTATAAATAACAAAGGCCCGATTCCCAGGCCCAGAGCCACCACTATAATACCGATCACGAGCAGTGCGTCCATTAGTTTCCAGTCGAATTAGGCGTAATGTTGTGCTGCCGTGCCAGATAGCCGGCTTTTAGCTGACCAAATGTCTGAGCAAGTTCAAACGGGCTCTGCGCATAGCGCTGCATAAGCACGCGTGCCTGCAGCGCCGTCGCCTCGATTTGGTCGATCGGCGCATCGGGCACATGCATAGGTACGCCATCCACCCCTGGCATTGCGGTCACGCCGCCTGGAACGGCCATCGGTGCTGGCGCGCCTGCACTAGGCATGCCGACAGCTGGCATCCCGGGCATAGACGGGACAGGCGGCTGCATTGGCACAACCGGCAACGAAGCCGGCGGTTGTGACTGACCAGGTTGCGGTACATTTGGCAACATATCCCGTAGTATATAATGTCCGACGCTTTCGGTACAGAGGCACCGCAAAGAACCTTGGACATACCGTACCTACAGCCATTATCCCGCGCCCTTAGGTACCATAAACCGACTGCGCGCCACATACAGATAACCGAGAGCGATTATCCCCGCTAGCGTCAGCACGTCCCGGAGCGTTAGCTGCCCCAGCGATTGCAACACTACTAGCAGCACCAGGCTGGCCGACACGGCCATCCCTAACCGCGATCTGGGCCTATCAGGCGCCCCTCGCGCACCCTGAACGCCCGCTAATAGCCGGGCAGCCGCCACGCTCACCAGCCCCCACAAGTAGTACAAGGCTGCATAAATAAGTACAAACGGTACGATGAGTACCACCACTGGTAGGCTATCCGGTCTAAACAGCGTCATGAACGCCAGTAGTCCGCCCCACGCCAACGTGGTTTTAACGATTTGCTGTTTGATGCTCATGGTAGTTGCTTTAAGTCATGATTGCTTCCTTTGGGAGCGGTTTTTTAAGCACACCTAAGAAGCGGGACGGCTGTCGTTGCAAGCCGCCCGGCCCCGTAAAAGGCGCGATTAATAATAAATGGTGCCTGCCGGCGCGCAAAACCGCTCAAAAAAGAGATTGAATAGCGCTTGGCGCCGGAACAGGCTGTGACTGACCGCTCTCCCCGCCGGTAAGGCGGTTCGAGCGATATGAAGAGAGGTTTAGAGTTAGTTTTTGTTTTTGTTTTTTGTGCCACCGTTTCGGTGTGGCAGAGTTTTTGTTTTGGCTAACTCTGGTTACAGCCTAGCACGAATCGGGGTAAAAAGCAATCCCCTTGTGGTTATAAAGCGTCTGCAGCTTGGCCAGCCTGCCTGGGGCCCGAACGGTAGATGATCCGAGCGGCCATCCTGCTAACCGTGTCCATGGTCAACCGGGCGGCTTCTGGGGTTGGATTGGGTATGCCAGCCAACTTCAGCGCGACTTGTGCCGAAATTTCGTCCAATCGCACGGCCAGGGCCAGATGCTCTTCGGGGCTAAGCCCGTGAGATGACACTATGGGCAGCTGATCGAGCTTAATTTCGGGGTGCTCCAACTCTTTGCGCCACTCCTGCGTGAAGTAGGCTGCTTCGGCCGCGGCTATTTCGGTCAGGCTGCGCCCATCCTCCGCTGCATCTCCGGCCCATGTCAGATCGCAGAGCCTGGTGATACCCTGCCAGACGTGACAGTTTGGCGGATGTGCGTGCCCATGTATCACGCCATATAGTTCCACGAGCGTGTATATAGTTTCTACGGCCGAGTCATACATCAGACCCAGCATGCGTCCCGCCTCGTCCGGAGTGATGAAACCATAGTCCAAAGCAAGACGTATCCGGCCGTTCATCCGCGACATCGGCATCCCCTGGACGGCCGTTTCTAGCAATACGCCATCTTCATCTGGTGCGCCTTGTATGGGCATCACAAACAGGTCAGCACGAGGATCGTAGCCATCCTCCGCCAGTTCTAACGCCCGCTGGCCTAGTAGCCGTAGTCGATCCCGCTCATTAGCCCAACCCCCATCCGGTTTACGACGCACGTAGAGCGCCATGCCGGGCAGGTGCTGTAAGTCCACGGGCATTGGGTTGCCGGGAACATATACCTGAGCCACAGGCATATGCCGGTGGTCTTTGTCATGCCCCGTCTCACGTTTGGCAATGACTATACCGATTTGAGCCGGAACGTCGTCCAGAACAATGTCCTCCAGCGCCAGTGCAGGAGGATATGCCAAGCCATAGCGCTTGACCAGTTCGCGAATGTTGACCGCCCGCAGCTCAAGCGCTTCATGCTGAGCGGGCGCTCGGTCGACTTCACCAGGGCCAATTTGGTCTGGAATGTGTGCCATAAGTATATGTATATTTTAACATATATACGTGCTGTATCCAAATGTCCGAGCGCCCCCGCCCGGCTCGATCCGTGCCGAAACGCCCCGCATCGGCCACCAAAATCGGGCACGCAAACTAGCCCCAAAATTGACGGCAAAAGTTATACACAGCCTTCTTACAAACTGCTTATATTTTCTTGTTGACAGGCACCCCCCGGCCCGTTACTATATCTGTAGCACTGAACAAAAAAAGTGCTCAAAAACAAAAAGCCAAAAGACAAACAACCGCTTCTCGCAAGCGGTTGTTTCATCTAAAGACCCCGTCCCGGCGGGCCAAACCGGGCTTAAAAAACCAAACGCAAAAACCTTCAAAACTTACATAAAACAACCCGCCTGGACGGCCCGGAACAGCCAACCATAAGCGGGTTGTTTTATTTTGCTTTTGTGTTGGTATTTGTTTTACAATGATCCACATTATGGCAGACGCGCGGGGCATTGTGGGGCTTGCCGAGACCGGCCGAGACGGCCTGGTCGTGACGATTGAGTGCGCGCTCAGCAACAGCCTGCCCGGCATTGTGATCGTGGGCTTTGTTAGCAAAGCCGTGGACGAAGCCCGCGAACGCGTGCGCAGCGCGTTTGCCGCCAGCAAGCTGGAGCTGCCGCGCAAGCGCATCACGATCAACCTGGCGCCCGCCGACGTACCCAAGGCCGGCACCGGTTTTGACCTGGGCATGGCTGCCGCCATCCTGACCACCGGCGGCTACGTGCGCAGCCCCATGCCCGGCACCGCCATCTTGGGCGAACTAGGATTGGAAGGTGATGTGCGGCCCATCAGAGGCGTTATCGGTAAGATACTGGTCGGCCAACGGCACGGCATCGAGCGTTTCATCATCCCGGCTGGCAATCTGGAGCAAGCGCTGCTCGTGCCCGGCGTCCAGCTCATCCCCGTTGCAACCCTGCTCCAGCTGTACGAATACCTGCGTCAGCCAGAGAACGTCACCCCCGTTGTAACGGATAACGTGCAAGCTGATCCGGCCGTCACTGGTCTGAGCGACAGCGCGAACGCAGCAGCC
>CAZRWV010000101.1:0-4947 GCA_964603965.1 uncultured Candidatus Saccharibacteria bacterium | reverse complement strand
GGAGCCGCTCACGACCGACGAGATCGCCAAGATACAGCGCCTGGCGCATGTCGATGGCGTGGACGAGACGCTTAGCATTCAGGCCACCACCACAGGGAAAACGAGTGGTGGTCTGGGCAGATTTGGCGGCGGGGAAAAGACCGGTGAAACCAACCTGGAGTCGTCGATCGATGCAGGGACGCTCGGCCAGCGATTCTCGCAGCGCAGCAGCGATGGCGCCGACGTAGAACTGAATACTCACATGGCACCGATGCTTCCCGCTAATTTTTCGATACCAATCCGGGTATCCGGCGTCAGTGGCGATCGCGCTGAGGACGGTTCAGCGATCAAGCTCACAGACGGCCGCCAACTAAAGGCCGGTGATGGCGATGCAGCTGTGGTGGGCAAGGCCCTGGCCGACAAAAACAGTCTGAACGTCGGCAGCACGTTTACGCTGTACAACGAAACCTTCACGGTGGTCGGCATCTTTGATACCGGCACCACTTTCGAAAACGGTGGTATGTATATTCCGTTAGCGGCCGCGCAGCGCATCAGCGATGCCGGCAAGGAGATCTCCAGTGCGGTGGTGACGGCTGATTCGGCCGAAAACGTTGATGCACTGGTAGTCAGCATCACTAATAAGCTCGGCAGCGACAAGGTTGACGTTACGTCGACCGAACAGAACGTAATGACGGCCGTGAACAGCCTAAAAACCGTCGAAAAGGTGTCGATGATAGGCTTCGTGATTGCCCTGGCGGCCGCGGCCGTGATCATCCTGCTGACTATGCTGATGATTGTGCGTGAACGCCGCCGCGAGATCGGCGTACTGAAGGCAATCGGCGGCAGCAACCGCAGTATTGTGATGCAGTTTGTGGTCGAAGCTTTGGTGCTGGTGGTGATCAGTTCGGTAGTCGGGTTCGGTCTGGCCACGGTGAGCAGCAACGGCATTGCTGGGGCGCTGGTTAGCTCCAATACCAATTCGTCATCTTCAACGACAGACACGGCCGGGGGCTCCGGCAGCTTCGCGCGGGGCGGCGGTGGCGGCAGGTTCCGCTCTATCCGCTTTGGACAACCCAACCAGAAATCGGCGTCAGACTACGTAGGCAATGTTGCGACCAGTGTGAGCGTATCGGCGCTTGGCATTGGCTTGGCGGCTGCACTCGCGATTGCCGTCGTTGGCAGCGCTGCGCCCGCCTATCTCATTTCTAAAGTCCGCCCCGCGGAAGTGCTAAGGAGCGAATAAGATGTTGCAAGTCACTAAACTCAAAAAAGAATTTCGTTCGGGTGACGATATGGTGCTCACACTGGAAGACATTAACTTTACTGTGCCGGAAGGTATGTTCGCAGCCGTCATCGGTAAAAGCGGTAGCGGCAAAAGCACACTGCTGGCGCTACTGGGTGCGCTCGATCGGCCTACGAGCGGCAATGTGTTGGTGGGCAGCAAAGACATTACCAAACTGTCCGATGCTGCGCTTACTAAATACCGTCGGCAGACAATCGGCTTTGTGTTTCAGCAGTACAACCTGGTGCCTAACCTGACCGCGCTCGAAAACGTGATGCTGCCTATGGAGTTTGCTGGTGTAAAACCAGCGGTCCGACGCGATCGGGCTGCATCACTATTGCAGCAAGTGGGACTGGACGAGGTGAAGCAGGGCCGCAAACCGGCGCGCCTGTCCGGCGGCGAGCAGCAACGTGTGGCGATCGCCCGCGCCCTGGCCAATCAGCCCAAACTTATCTTGGCCGATGAACCCACTGGCAACCTGGACAGCCAGACCGGCAAAGCCGTCTTCGACCTGCTGCATAACCTGTCACGCACGCAAAAAACCACCATCATTGCTGTCACGCACGACCTGACCATTGCCGGCAAGACCGACAAAACGTTTAAGATCGCCGACGGCAAGCTCGCCTAAAATACGCCGGAGTGGTGCCTGGTGCCGAGACCGTTTCCGTTGTCAGCCGGCCGGTTCGGTACTACACTAAGCACTAGTAGTACTAAACGAGGGATGGTTATGCAACAAGTTACTCCGTACCTATGGTTCGACAACCAGGCCGAGGAGGCGGCTAAGTTCTACGTTTCGGTCTTCAAAAACGCCCGCTTGGGGCAAGTGAGCTATTACGGCGAGGCTGGTCAAGACGTAACCGGACAAGCACCGGGCTCGGTAATGAGCGTGGAGTTCGCGGTGTACGGCCAGCGGTTTGTGGCGCTGAACGGCGGCAAGCAGGACTGGGCATTTAACGAATCGATCTCGTTTATGGTGACCTGCGAAACGCAGGAAGAGATCGATGCGGTGTGGGATAAGCTCTCGGCCGATCCGAAGGCTGAGCAGTGTGGTTGGCTGAAGGACAAATACGGTTTGTCGTGGCAGATTGTGCCTTCGGCGCTGGCGCCCATGTTGGCCGACCCCGACCCTGCCAAGTCGCAACCGGTCACGAAGGCGATGCTGCGAATGAAGAAGCTGGACATTGCCGAACTGGTGGAAGCGTACGGTTCGGCCCCCACTCAAAAGCTTGTAGCAAACGCGAATGATGTAAGAATGACAACACAATCTGCCAAATCCCCCGGTGAACCGGTAGAGTTTGGTTCGTGGGCCAAGATCCTGATTGTGGAGGACAATGTGGCCTTGGCGGATGTATACAAAACCAAGATGGAGCTGATCGGCTATATCTGTTTTGTTGCATACGAGGGTAACGAAGCCCTGACGATGATCGAAAAGGAGCAGCCTAGTCTGGTGTTGCTGGACCTGATGGTACCTGGCGTGGCTGGCGATCAGATCCTGCGGCGGATGCGGTCCAGTGAGTGGGGCAAAGACATAAAAGTCCTGGTTATCTCGAACTTGAATGAAGCGGACGCACCGGCTGGGCTGCGGAATCAGGGCATCGAAGGCTATGCTATCAAGGCCAACCTGACCGATGACCAGCTGGATCAGATGGTTAACAAAATCATGGATCGGACGCGCAAAGATAAGGCGCCGGCGGCCTAGAGCCCCGGACGGGCGAACAGCCGCGCTAGAATGCCGCCAATCAGGCCATACACCACCAGGGCGATGAGCGCCGTCCAATCGAAGACGCTCGGTATCACGGCGCCCGGGCCGGTAATGGTCGCATTTTGGCCGAAGATGCCGGCGAATGGTGCCACCAGTGGCGTGCTCCACTGATAAATCCAGTGCACAAAGTTGGCCGTGGGATTGGCCCCGACCAGCCGGAAGACAAACCGGAGCGCAATGAGTAGTTCGATAAACCCCGTAATCGCCGATATGATGCCTGCTAGCATAGGTGCCTCCTAATCGTACGTTTATGAGGATTATTATAGGCGCTGTACGGCCAAACGCTAGTGATTATTTAGGGCAGTCGCTGACGCGCTATGTGTCTACTGTTCCGATTGTGCCTCTGACTTTGCCAGGTTCAGCAGGTGATCACCGCCGCGCTCTTGCCAGCGATCGAAGGTCGGGCTGTCCTGGGCATGTCGCTCGCGCCACATATTCAGGGCGTCGCGGGAATAGACGACGGTTTCGGTATCGATGATACCCTGGCCGTGATAGAACTTGCCAGCAGTGCCGGGCCCGCCGTTGTACGCTGCGGCGACGAGCTCGATGGTATAGTCCCACGATGGACCCTGCGTGCGCACACCGAATTCATCGCGCAGATACGCCATGTAGGCTGCGCCGAACTCGATGTTGGTGCGTGGGTCTAGCAGGTCGTAATGTGCGACCGGCTGCCTGAGATACTTTTTGGCGATGTCACCGGCCGTTGGGGGCGTGATTTGCATCAAGCCCACGGCGCCGGCGCCGCTTTTGGCTTTGGAGTAGCCGCCCGATTCCATGGTCATGAGGATAGCCATTGCCGTTGGGTCAATATTGTACTTTTTGGCCATTTCCGAAATCAGAGGATTCCAACGTTTGACGGTTTGCGGGATCCACGGACTGGAGATGCCTGCCGTCTCGGCTTTGAGTGGTGTGATAGTGGCGTGTTTTATAAGTACGGCACCGCCGATGATAATTGCCGTGAGTGTTACGCCGATGGCTAGCATCATGCCGTCGCGCTGCGACCGCGGCAATAGCGTGGAAACGTGTCGGAATGGGCGTATGTGTCCAACGTATGGTAGGTTCATGCCGGCAGTATACCAGACGCCACTACTTAAGCGCAGTCGGGCAGGGATGTAGTGACAGTTTGTTTCCAGGGGCCACCCGGCACATCCTGTTGATCCACGAATTGCCAAGATGTCTGACCCTTGCCGTCGATCCCCAGGTAGTCGGCTGTAGCGGGGCTTAAGTCCAGGCCGGACTTTTTGTAATGCGGCTGGGCGCTGCCAAATACGTAGCTGGTGTCGTCTTCGCCGAGCGGGCCGGCGTCTTCCCATTGGGCGTAGGCGGTTTTGCCCTTGTATTCGACCTTGATCCAGTGGTTCTTGATGATGGAATGGCCGTGCACGGGGGCGCTGTTAAACCAGGGTACGTCCTGCTGGGAGTCTTTGAAGTCGCAGGAGGTGTTGAGGTCGTTATAGGGCAGGGCAAAGTAAAAGGCGTTTTCTTGTGGGGTAAAACCGCAAGGTAGTAGGCCGCAGCGATGAGCGGGGTCGTCGACGCCGCCGTAAGCATCCTGCCATTGCTCCACCCAGGTGGAGGAAGCGTTGGGGATGTTGGCGTTATCGGCGTCGCCGGGCTCGCCCACCCAAAAGACTGTGGTGGTGATGTTGCTGTGGGCGAGTGTCGCACCGGCCTTACTGGATTGGTGGTGGGTGCGGGCTGTCACGATACTGGCGAGCAGCAGTACGGCAATGCCGGCCAGGAGCGCCAGACCAACGGTCTTGCGCCGACTGCGCAGTTCGGGTGGCGGGTCGGACGATTGTGCAGGGAGCTGTTTCATACGGGTCAGCATACCCCTGGGCAGCACGGAGGTCTGTTAACTAAGTTATGGGAAAAGATCACAAGTCCGAAATAATAGGACGGGCAGAGCGTAAGGAGTGAGGGG
>CAZRWV010000100.1:0-4947 GCA_964603965.1 uncultured Candidatus Saccharibacteria bacterium | reverse complement strand
CCAATATCTGAACATGCTAGAGGAAGCCAAAAAGCGCGACCACCGCAAGCTAGGGCAGGAACTCGACCTATTTATATTTAGTGAGCTGGTGGGTTCAGGCTTGCCGATGTTCACCCCCCGCGGCACAGTTTTGCGCGAAGAATTTACAACATTTAGCAACGAGCTGCGCGGCCGTTACGGCTTCCAAAAGGTTTGGACGCCGCACATGACCAAGAAAGATCTGTACGAAAAGAGCGGCCACTGGGCCAAGTTCGGCGACGAACTCTTCTTGGTAAAGAGCCAGGAAACCACTGACGAGCTGGTCATGAAGCCGATGAACTGCCCGCATCACACTCGTATCTATGCTGCTCAGCCGCGCAGCTATCGTGATCTGCCCATCCGCTATCTGGAAACGACCACCGACTACCGGGACGAAAAAACCGGTGAGCTGGGCGGCCTAAACCGCGTACGCAGCCTGACGCAAGATGATAGCCACGCTTTTGTGCGGCCCGATCAGATCGAGCAACAGATCAACGAGCTGCTGGCTTGCGCCGATGAGCTCTACCGTACGGTGGGGATGAACCTGCGGGTGCGCCTGAGTTACCGCGACGACAGCGATGCCTACCTGGGTGCCAAGGAGCTATGGGCCAGCGCTCAGGAGCAGCTCAAGAACGCGGTGATCGCCAACAAACTCGATTACTTCGAACAAGACGGAGAAGCGGCCTTCTATGGCCCCAAGATCGACTTTATGGCTACCGACGCCATCGGGCGCGAGCACCAGGTAGCGACGGTGCAACTGGACTTTGTGCAGCCTGAGCGCTTTGGGTTGGAATACGTGGCCGAAGACGGCACGCAGCAGCGACCGGTGATGGTGCACTGTGCCCTCCTGGGGTCGATTGAGCGTTTCTTAAGCGTCTACATCGAGCACACGGCCGGCAAGTTCCCGGTCTGGAATGCACCTGAACAAATCCGCCTGATCACCGTTAACCAAGAGCCGGCAACGGTCGAATTCGCCGCCAAGTTGGCCGAGCGTGCCTACGAGCTGGGTCTGCGCCTGACCGTCGACAACAGCAACGAATCCGTCGGCAAAAAGATCCGTGCCGCTGAGCTCGGCAAAGTGCCGTACAGCTTAGTAATCGGCGAAAAGGAGATTGCCGGCGGGGAACTGGTGCCGCGCATCCGCGCTGACCTGGCAGTCCCGCACGAACCCAAATCCTACATCGTGGACGAGTTCCTAAAGACTGTAGCGCACGAGGCCAAGAGCCGCGTCAGCCGCTCCAGTCTGTAAATAGCTTGCCACCTCTGTTACAATGGCTGCTATGAGTAGGCCAGTTATCGCGGTTGACATCGATGATGTACTAGTACAGCGCGTCTATCCAGTGATGGCGTTTCTGAACACACGGTATGGCACATCGTTTGATGTGGCCGATATGCGGGCTGAATCATTTTTTAGGTTTGTGTGCGAATGCTTCGCTGACCGGGCTTCCGCGGAGGGACTGTCTGCGTTAATTGGGAGCTATCTTTCCAGTGACGCCTACCGTGCACAGCAGCCAATTGACGGTGCGCAGGCGGCGCTCGCGCAGCTATCCGAGCGATATAGCGTATGGGCACTGTCCACGCGGCCCGAAAGCCAGCACCCCATGACGTATGACTGGCTGAGCGAGCACTTTAGCGGCGTGTTTCAGAGTATTGCACTTATTAACGAGGGCCGGTTCGGTTTCAACGATACCAAGGGCATTTCCAAGGTGTCGTTCTGTGTGGAGAATGACATCGGGTTGTTAATTGACGACCGGCTCGCCGCTTGCCGGGAGATGTCCAAAGAGTCTCTTTCTGCCGTTCTGTTCGGTAGCTATCCGTGGAACCGTGCTGCGCAGCTGCCCGATGGTGTGACGCGCTGCGGTGATTGGGCGACGGTAACGGAGTATTTTGATGCCGCACGAGTTGACTGAGCCCGGCTTCCGCGAGCGGGTGGAAGCGCTGGTAGCGCAAATCCCACGTGGCCGCGTGATGACGTATGGTCAGCTGGCCGCGCTGTGCGGCAATGCACGTGCTGCGCGCATAGTGGGCGGCATCGCGCACTTTGGTGATCCCGCGCTGCCATGGCAGCGTGTGGTGAACAAGCAGGGCGGGTTGGCGGCCGGCTATCCGGGCGGCCGTGATGGCCACCAGCAGGTTTTGGAGGCCGAAGGAATGGTCGTGTCCGGCCACCAAGTGGACGTGCAGAAGCTGCTGTGGTGGCCGCCCGATCACATGCCAAATCAACAGGAATTGTTCTAAATATGTATGCTAAAACGCCACCGCTGATCGTGATTGTGGGTGAGACCGGCTCGGGCAAATCGGCGCTAGCACTGGAGCTTGCCGAGCACCTGAACGGTGAAATCATTTGTGCGGATTCCTGGACGGTCTACAGGGGTTTTGACATCGGTACGGCCAAGCCGACGGCCGCCGAGCAGGCGCGCGTTACACACCATCTGCTGGACATTGCAGACCCGGCCGTAGGCTTTAGCGCGGCCGAATTTAAGCGGCTGACGATGGCCGTGATTGACGACATCTCGGCACGCGGCAAGCTGCCCATCATGGCCGGCGGCACTGGTCTGTACGTGGACAGCGTGCTGTACGACTACAGCTTTTTGCCCCAGCCGGATACGGCTAGTTTACGCCAAGAACTGAACTCCATGGAGCTTGCCGATTTGCTCGCGCTGGCGCAAGACCGCGGGCTCGACACGTCGCATGTCGACACGCGTAATAAACGCCGCGTTGTGCGACTTATTGAAAACAATGGCGCGCTACCAACGCGGCAGGCGCTGCGCGAAAACACGCTCTTGTTGGGCATACACGTGGAACGTGATGCATTGCAGGCGCGCATCGCGGCGCGCGTGGATGACATGCTGGCGCGTGGGCTGCAAAACGAAGTCCACGCGCTCGCGGCACGTTACGGCTGGGACGTCGAGCCCATGAAAGGCATTGGCTACCGCGAATGGCGTGATTTTTTTACTGCGAATGCGGACAGCGGGGCAGGCGAAACGAGCAGCGCGGGTACTGGCCCGCTGGACGCTGCTGGCGACCCAAAGTTGGCCGCCGTGCGCGAGCGCATCGTTAAGTCAACAATGGACCTGGCCAAGCGCCAGCGGACTTGGTTCAAGCGCAATAATCGTATTCAGTGGCTGTCTGACCGAAGTAATACTGTAGACATTGTCACAACGTTTCTGAACAAAGCTTGAATAGCTTTCCGTCCCGTTTCTGCTACAATGTAAGCATGATCGAACAGCTATTCGGCTCCAAAACACGCGTCAAACTATTGCAGCTTTTTTATAGCAATCCCAATCGCTCGTTCTACGTGCGCGAAATTACGCGTAAAATCGACGAGCAAATCAACTCGGTGCGTCGCGAGCTTGCCAACCTACTCAACGTGGGAATTATCACGAGCGACTCCAGTAACCACAAGGTCTATTACGAGGTCAATCAAAAGTACGAGTTCTTTGTGCCGCTACAAGAGATCTTTGGCGGCAGTACTGCCCGCGTGCGCCGTCCCGAAGCCAAGGTAGACCGCGCCACTCGTGCCGCCGAGCTGCCGTTGCCAGATGAGACAGCCGACCTAAAGGCACTTGGCAATGTCGACATCGCCGCCCTGATGGGTCAGTTCACCCGAGACGACACCGCCGGCATTGACGTGCTGATCGTTGGCAACGTCAACCAGAACGCACTTACTAAGTATGTAACCGAACTGGAGCGCCAAGAGGGCAAGGACCTGCGCTACACCGTGTTCTCCTTGGATGACTTTACTTATCGATTGCAGATTAAGGATCGGTTTACCGATAGCGTACTGCGGAGCAAGAAGCAGGTGCTGTTGGACAAGCCTGGGCTGCTGAGCTAGTCTGTGCCCGGCGTTTTTACGTGTATATTTCGTGACCGTTCACGCGCGGGGCAGCGACTTGCGAACCGTTCATGTAGTATACGTTTCACAAGTCGCCGCTCCGGCTCCACTTCGGGTTTAGTCACGAAATACACACATAAAACCGCCCTACGAACGCGCTCGGCGGCCCAAAAAACGGCTACCACAGTGCGACACCTGGCGTAGCGGAGCAGGCTGTGCGACAATAGAGGCAACGTAAACAAGGGAACAATCATGGATATGCAATTTTATGGTGCCAACTGCATCGCACTGACGGGCAAACAAATTCGGCTAGTTTTTGATGACAATCTGGCCTCTGTTGGCGGCAAGACTGTCACGAAAAACAGTGACATCGTTTTGTTTACCCACAGTCCCGAAGACCAGCCGGATACGGCTAGTGCCGGCAGTGCTGCGCGCCCCGATGCCAAGATGACCATCGACATGCCGGGTGAATATGAGGTCAGTGGCGTATCGGTATTTGGTCTGCAGGCCCGTGCACACCTGGATGAGCCCGACGCACGGACCGCAGTGGTTTACAAAGTCACGTGGGGCGACACACGCGTACTCGTGACGGGCCATATTTTCCCGAAATTGACCGACGACCAGCTCGAAAGCATTGGCATCGTGGACGTGATGTTCGTACCGGTCGGCGGCCATGGCTACACGCTCGACGCGGGCGGTGCGTTGCAGCTCATTAAAGCTGTGGAGCCGAAAATTGTTATCCCAACGCACTACGAAGACGCAAATTTGCGTTTCGAGGTCCCGCAAGCCGGTTTGGAAGAGGCGCTCAAAAACATGGCTATGGAACCAAAAGAGCGGGTTAGCAAGTACCAGTTTAAAGCTGCGGACATGACTGACACAACACAACTCGTTGTTGTAGATACAACGAGATAACAGGGGCGATCCTCACGAAGGCGGGCCATTGTGCCCGCTTTTGTGTCTGGCAAAAGCTTGCCAGCAACTGGACTTGGCCGTCCATCCCAGCCTTGTCGATAGGCGGAGCCTCCCGGAATTTGCTATCCCACAAGCGCTACGGACACTGCTAGAAAGCCGTGCCGACATTGCCTCGGATGGCA
>CAZRWV010000099.1:0-4975 GCA_964603965.1 uncultured Candidatus Saccharibacteria bacterium | reverse complement strand
GCCAAGGCTTGGTCTTGGCATCCACGAGTTTGCCGGCCAAGGAACTCGTGGATGACCGGATGCAGGGCGTACAGCTGAAGACGGCTCGAAAGCTCGCTAGCTATTGGGCCGATAGCTACGACTGGCGCAAGGTGGAAAAGCGGCTGAACGAGTTGCCGCAATTTGTGACCAAAATCGACGGCGTTGACATCCACTTTATACATGTACAGTCAAAGCACGAGAATGCGCTGCCGCTCATCCTCACGCATGGTTGGCCAGGCTCGGTCGTCGAGATGCTGGAGGTGGTTGGGCCACTTACCGATCCGACGGCGCACGGCGGCAGTGCCGAAGACGCGTTCCATCTGGTGATTCCTTCCCTGCCCGGCTACGGTTTCTCAGGCAAGCCGACCGAGCTTGGCTGGGATCCGGCCCGTGTAGCGATGGCATGGGCGGAGCTTATGATGCGGCTAGGCTACGACCGCTACGTCGCTCAAGGCGGCGATGTGGGCGCGAGCGTCACCGATGCCATGGGCCGCCAGATGCCCGATGGGCTTGTCGGTATCCATCTCAATCTGCTCGTGCCGATGCTCGGCAACATCAATCCGCCCGCAGAAACCGAGCAAGAAAAGGCGGCGGCGAAAGCTGTGGCTATATTCAGAGCGGACGGTTTCGGGTATTTCCTGGAGATGGCTACACGGCCGCAGACAATCGGTTACGCACAGTTGGATTCACCCGTGGCCCTGGCGGCCTGGCTGCTCGATCACGATACGGATAGCTACTACAAAATCTCTCGCGCCTTTGTGGACGACCAGCCTGTGGGCAACCTTACACGGGATCACGTTCTAGATAACATCACGCTGTACTGGCTGACCGGCACCGGTGCCTCGGCAGCCCGATCGTACTGGGAAGGTCAGCAGGTGCAGCTGCGTGCCGCTGGCCAGACTCCTCCGGCGGTTACACTGCCGGTTGGCTTCACCACTTTCCCAGACGAAATCTTTGCTGCTCCACGCAGTTGGGTCGAGCAAGTCTACCCCACGCTCATCTATTTCAACGATGCCGACAAGGGCGGCCACTTCGCCGCCTGGGAGCAGCCGGAACTCTTTGCCGAAGAGGTGCGCAAAGCTTTTATGCCACTACGCTAGCTAAACAAAGACCGCCCCTTTCGGGACGGTCTTTGCGCGGCTCTGTTTGGCCGACGAGCTTAGCGGGTGCTGCGGCGGAAGTTGTTGCCGATGCTGCCACGGCGGTCGTCGCGGCCACCATCGCGGTAACCACCACCGCGGTTGCCGCCACCAAATGAACGCTGCGGGCGGTCTTCGCGTGGGCGGGCTTCGTTTACGGTCAGCGGGCGGCCGTTCATTTCCTTGCCGTTCAGGCCGGCGATAGCTGCCTTGCTTTCGTCCTCGGTGCTCATTTCCACAAAGCCGAAGCCTTTGCTGCGGCCGGTTTCGCGGTCCATGATAATCTGTGCCGAGCTAACGGTACCGAACTCTGCGAACAGGTCGCTAAGTTCGTCGTTGGTCATGCTAAATGCCAGGCCTGCGACAAAAAGTTTAGTTGCCATTGTTGTTACTCCTCGTTATCTGCTCAAGGAGCCTAAAAACCTAAAAAAGAGGTAATTAGCTGGCTGCTTCCCTAAACGAAATTGATTGTTAATACTAGATCGTTCTTGCTTTACACATCAGCAGCCATGCCTAGTACTGACTATTATATCACAAAAGAGACTTTCAAAGAAGCCCGCGAGACGCGGCACGGCACTAATGTTCGTCAGTACCGTGTGCGTGGCGGCAGGAGCAGCGTGATAAACAGCGTAATCCACCAGAAAAACAGGCTCAGTATGAACCAACCCAAAAAGCTGTAGCCTTTATTTTTGGCGATGTTAGCTGGCAATAGAGCGATGAGTATCCAGATTATCACTAGGATCACGAACCAGATCGCGCTTAGCGTAACCCCGAGAATGGTCATTGCAAACATAGTGGGCCTCCTCTCGTCTTACATGGTTCACTGTACCAGAGGGTGGTTTATGAATCAGTGAAGCATATCACGGGGCTCGTCCATGCTATGCAGGTGGCGGGTATTGGCGTCGAGCTGCAAGGTGCTTAGGCCTGCGCGACAATAACGCCCGATAGATCGGGGGCAAGCACCTGGTATGCTTCGCGGTTATCGCGGTCATCAACAACTGCCAGAATCAATCGCAGTGTGTCGGGGTTCAGGTCAACCGGTTCGTCTTCGAATGACCTTTGCGAGTAACTGCGAACAGCATCTATCGCCCATGAGCCTAATCGCCTTCCGATGTGTGCTTCCAGTTCCTCGGGCCCCATACCCTTAAAGCCGTGAGCGGTGGATATAATACCGTCCTGGTCCACCATTAGGCCCACGACACCTAGGAATGTGCGGGTTTGTTCCACCTGCTTTTCTGGTCCGACGCAATAGAATACGAGGCGTTTATTATTGTTACTGTCCGTTACCCCGCGTGCATATAAAGCAGATGGACCATTGTCTCGGCCAAAACCCTGATACGTTATCCCGGTTGAACTGCCGAGTGTTCGTTGTATACGCACAGGCACGGGGCTTGTTACATGTCCCATGGTGTCGGTCGGTTTCTCGCGGACTTCGAGATTGGCTATGATTTCGTGTAAGGCTGCAGCGGCGCTACTCTGATTTGACATAGGCACAAAGATACCACAATTAGCACTATCTGTAAATATTGATGCGGCGCTGGGCTTTTAGCGTGTAGTCGTGGGCCTTCAGGAACTCATGGACTTGATCTAAGTTCCGTTTGGGCTCCATATGCTCCACAAAATCTTGATCAGACTCAAAGACGAATGTGATTTCGTCAAAGTACTCCACCTCGTCCTTCAGAATGTCTGAGTCTAGCAGGGCAAAATATGCAGCCGCCTTTTCTTTGCGCTCATCGCCGTCACTGGCGCCAAATAGGACTTCCGCCTCAAAGAAGCCGCCATTGAATGCCGGCTCCAGGAATACTACGTTTCCGCTGGGTTTGGTAACTCGCTTTGCCTCTTTGATGGCATCATGCATCCGCCCGATTGGGACGTGGTGCAAAGACAGACTAAAGATCACGAGGTCGAACGTATCGTTGTCGAAGGCAAGGTTTTCGGCTGAGCCAACCGCATACGTCAGGTTGGCTGCCGGGTAGTCTGTATTTGCAGTCGCGATGGCATTCGCATCGGGATCGATCGCCACAAGCTTGGAGCACTTATTGGCCAGTGCAATGGACTTTTTGCCGTTGCCGCAGCCGACTTCCAGGACGGTCTTTCCTTTTAAGCCGACTTTTTCATCAATTGTTTGTAGGAATGTATCGTTTAGGCGCTGCATAAGTGTCCTTACTATAACAAATGTCTAAGCGCCAGCCTTATTCGCTACTCTCAATCTCAACTCCGCGCAAACTTGGGAAGAGTTGCAGGCTAACAAAAAAAGGCTGACTCACTTTGGTCGCGTAGTAATCGCATCTCCGCGCCGCTTGCGTCCATCTAGCTTGCGGGCGTTGTGCTCGAATACGTCTGTGAGTGTTCTGCCTGCAAATCGTTGTGTCACTGCGCTGGCCACAAGGAGTGCTTGTGTCAGTCCGTCACGAGTGCGGTCACGCTTGAGCAATATCCAAGTGTCCGCGAAAGTTTGCGGCTCAGATTCTTGATCGATCAATGGGCCAAGGATACGCCACTGCTTGGCTGCTTTCCCCAAATAATAACCCAAGTAGATAATCCAGCCGGCCATTGCATCAACTGGTTCGTCGGGAATCAGCCCAAGGGCTAGTTTGTCTATATCGCTAATGGCGATCTGGGCCTCGCCTACTTGATTGGCTCCAAGCTCACGACGCAGGCTATCTTCAAGTGCCAGTCCTACGTTTAGCCCATTGGCGGTAGCCGTCCAGAGGAAGTCGCCAACCTCATCAACAATCCGCGCGGGATCTCCGGACCTAAGCGCCTCGGCCGCTTCCCGCGCTTCCTCGCTCAGCTTACCGCGTACATGAGCCTGGGCATTATCAGATCCTCGTGGATGTAGCCAGTCTTCCGCAACGAAGGCTTCATAATCGCCGACTGCCGCGAATCTTTGGGGATCACTGAGCGTTTCATGCCCAAACTGTGTCATAAACTTTGCTGCTAAGGATGGGTGCAATACAACCTGTCGGTCGCGGCGGCATGGCCTTCGGGCACTACGAACAGCAGGATGAGTGGCTCGTCACCCAGGGCTGCAAAATGGTGCGCAACACCTTCGGGAACTTCGACGGGCCTGCCTGGTTCCAAATCCCGTGCCGTAACGTCCCAGTCGGTTACGACTTCGTCCCCTTCAGTTTTGAAGTTTCCCTCTGAGTCCTTTTGGGGGCGACCAAATTGTACGGTGCCGCGTGTTAAGGGAACGCAGATTTCTCCGCCGTGTTGATGGACGTGTGGCTTAATCTCGCCGCCCTTCTCGGCTTTGGCCTCAAGGAGTACTATTTTTTCTTCCCCTATGGTGGTGTTGGCAATCGGCAGCAAGCCTACGCCCAGACCTTCCTCGTATTTTGCTTTTTGCAGCAGTAACTCTAAGTACGATGTGTCGAGTTTCATGATATCTGCGATTATAGCACAATGAACTGCCGGTTTGGTCCATCTATTCCCTGGGCCGCCAGCGCTTTTGTAGTAGTATAATGTCCGTGATGAGCGAGCATGACCCTGCACTCAGTTTCCTCCGGACCCCACAGCAAAAGCTGCAATCCTTGTTGCCGCATGAGGGCGAGCCGATTGACGAAGAGCTGCAGTATGCGCTCGACAGGTCTTGCACAGTGCATGGTATTGAGGCCATCGCATAGCTGCACGGTTTGCACATTCCTTCGCTGGATCGCCTGCATGAGTACGTAACCTTTTTACGAGAGAACGGTGCCCATCCGGATAAAGGCAGTAGCAATCCGGAACTGTATCTTGTGGATGATGGTTGGTATAACATCGCCATCGCCGATTTGCTCCGGAACAATGGATTTGAAGTCGTGTCTCAGAAC
>CAZRWV010000098.1:0-4981 GCA_964603965.1 uncultured Candidatus Saccharibacteria bacterium | reverse complement strand
CCCAGCCGCCGGCGTGCCTCAGTCAATTGATCGCTGTCGACCGGGAAATGCATGGCCAGCACGGCCTGCGACCGGCTGAGCAACTGATGTTCCGCCACCAACCACGCCGGCAGCGTTTCGGGCAGCGTTGCCATCAGATCGCGACACGCGCCAACCGCGCGGCGGATCTGCTTACTCGTTAGCCCCTTGGTCTCGCGGTACACCGGCACGATGCGCGCCGTGTTAACCGTAAAATCGTTCACCAACTCAGCGCTCGGACTCATCAGCTGGAAACGCTGGTGATTGAGCTCGTATTGGCCCGAAAAGTAATATTCCGCTCCGCTCTTTAGCCCATTCGCCCGGTACGGCTGGTTGAACCACACTGCCCGCACACTGCCCGTCTCGTCACTCAGGACCGCTTCGGTAATGTGCATGCCGCGCCGCACGTAGCGCCCGGTAGCCTGTTTGACGGTCGCCCGGATAGTCACCGGCCCGGGTTGTGTGTCACGGATTGCGACTACGTCGCTGTAATCTTCGTAGCGCCGCGGCAGGTAATCCACCAGATCACCCACCGTCCGCACACCAAGCACCGCCAGCTTGCGCGCCAGCTCGTCTCCCACCCCCTTCACCGCCGTCACCGGGTCCGTCAGTTGCATGGTTACAGTATACGGGTTTGTATCAAGACCACACGCGCATATAGCTGTTATTCCCCGGCAATCCCTGCACCGCCTCCAGCGCATCGGCCTCGGGGTGCACCTGCCAAGGATGCCTGTGGTGCTCCGATTCCTCGACCTGCGGGCCAGTTGCATATACCCGGACGTTGTCACCTATTTTCTGGATATCGAACCGAACATCATCGCCGACCTCCACCGTTACACCGTTCTGATTCCAGAGCATAGGCCGCTCCACACCAAAGAATCGTTCAAGTACACCTGGCTGGGACCGTACACCAGAAGCGTATTGCCGCTCGGTAATCTGTACGCCGCCTTGAGTAATCGTGCGCGATCTGGAGCGAGTAGTACCTGTCCATGGCTGCTCGCTGAGAATCCCGCCACAGATGATTAACGCCGCTCGTGCCTGAGCGGCCGCAGTCTTGGCCTGTTCTGGTGAGCGGCGCCCTATCAGGTGTTGCCAATGCTCACGAATGGTTAGTTGTAACGAGTTGTCGAATGCATCCAGTATGTGCCCGGCCAGCATCTGCTGCCAGCTTTCCCGAGTCATTCTCGTCCCGGACCATACCCGGCGATGCTGAGCGTTCGCCATACCAGTATTGGGATCGTACTCCGCTACCAAACCCGTACCGGGTCGCGGCTGTCCACCCTCCACGCCAGAGGCCAGAATGTCCATTCGATAGTTGCCAGATTCAGCGTCTTTGGTAATCCTCCCCGAGTACCGCACGTCGGCAATGTATAGCCACCGCACCGGGAATACGGCTTCCGGCACGCCCATGTTGGCACGCATGGCAGTTATCCGTTCGACTCTATTGGCGACGGCAAACCTTGTCGTATCGTCCACGGGACTCTCATAGCTGAGCTGCGGCTCATCCAAAGACTCATGCATATCGCATAACATACCATACGTTTTGTATATACAGCAACCTTACGAACCAATATATGTTGGTGGCCATTACTTGGGATATACTAGTCCTATGGCAACAGTAACAGTTCTAATCGAAGGCTACGTCAAAGAATCGGACGAGGGGGAGCGCGTGCAAGCAACGGTCACGCTCGTCCAGGATGAAGGTCACAACATCATCGTTGATCCTGGCATGACGCATGACCCGCAAGCAATCACCAAAGCATTGCAGACACAAGGCCTTCGGCCAGACGACATAGACGCCGTCTTTATCACCCACCACCACCCCGACCACACGCGCTTCATGGGACTGTTCGCGAAAGCACGCGCCTACGACTACGCTTCGGTCTACGATAACGACCTGTGGCTAGAAAGCGGCGACGGCTACGCCATTACACCGCACGCTACCATTATGCACACACCTGGCCACACCGCCGAGGACGCTACGCTGCTTGTGTCGGACGTTACGAACGTGCCAGGCCATGATGCCTGCTCCGTCGCTATATGCCATCTATGGTGGTACGAAGGTATGGATGACGATCCGATGGCCGAGGATATGGCGCAGCTGCGACAGAGCCGTGCGAAGATGCTCGAGGTTGCCGATTACATTGTGCCTGGGCATGGTGCTATGTTTATGAACAAAGACAAGGCACAAACTCATGCAGGCGAATGACCACTTCAACTGTTTTGTAAAAGACTCGACCGCACTCGACCCAACCGGGCACGGCACCCTAGACGGGAGAACGTTCGCTGTTAAGGATTGCATACCCATTGAAGGCTGCGTGCCGTCATTCGGCCACGAGGTGTGGCGCTCGACACACAGCAAAAGCGAAAATACAGCCCCGATCGTAACCAAACTGCTGATAGCGGGTGCGGCCATGGAAGGCCTGACCAAGCTCGACCAACTAACATATTCACTCGTAGGAAATGTCGGTGAAGGTGAAGCACCCATCAATCCACTGTATCTAGATAGGTTTACCGGCGGTAGTTCGTCCGGCTCGGCTTCGGCAGTTGCTGGCGAGCTCGTTGACTTTGCGCTCGGCACAGACACGGCTGGCTCTGTGCGTGTACCAGCTGCAGCCTGCGGCCTATACGGCATCAGGCCTACCCACGGCCGCATCGACTCGACCGGCAATGTGCCGCTTGCGCAGTCGTTTGACACAATCGGCTTGCTTGCCCGCGACCCCGAGTTACTGCGGGCCGCTTTCGCGGTGGTCACGAACGAACCGGATGGGTCGGCAACGCCAGCGAAGCAACTAGTCCTTGCCGCTGACTGTCTGGACATTGTCGAACCGGACGTGGCCGAAGCCGTACGGCAGGCAGCGGCAAGGCTGAGTCAGGTACTCGACTTACAGGTCGAGAAAGCCGAGCTAGGCAGCAACCTGTTCGGGTCTGAGGTCAGCGACCTGTTCCTGCGCATACAGTCACGCGAAATATGGGCCAACCACAGCAGATGGGTTACCGAGCACATGCACGAGCTAGCTCCGGGTGTGCAAGACCGGCTGCAAAACCTGTGTAAGAAGTTTGCCGCTTCCTCGGACGATGAAAAACAGGCGGACTTCGAAGCCAAGAAGAAATACCGAGAGCAATTTACTGAGTTCGTTAAACCTGGCACAATCATCATAAAGCCCGTAACACCGAGCCTACCTCCCGAACGGTCGTACGGTCAAGACGAACCGCCCACATTCCGTCAGCTCAGCTTTCGCTTGACTTCACCTGCTGGACTGGCAGGAGCACCGGAGGTGGTAGTGCCCATAAAGCTAACTAGCGGCCTAACTTTCGGTGTCGGCCTATTGGGGGCGATCGGCGAAGATGTCGCCCTGCTGGATGCCGCTGTTACGCTAGGCTAATATTTTCGACCAGCCGCGTTCGCCCGCGCCTGCTCAGCCAAAGAGTCGTCAATCGGCTTCAGTTTGACATCCAATTGATGGTATTGCAATGCTAGTATGATCAGGCTATCTGCCAGATGAGGATTGGTCGGTAAGACCGGTCCGTGCAGGTACGTACCCACGGCATTGTGCGTGCGCGCGCCTTCGGTGCCATCATCCCCGTTATTGCCGTTACCGCGGGTCACTTTGCCGAGCGGCGCCTGGCCTGCGCCCAGCACCGTGCGGCCACTGTGATTCTCGAACCCGTATAGCGTACCGAAGTCTTCCGTTTCGATGGCAATGTTGCCGATCATGCGTTTGGGACTGCCGAACGTCTCTACATCAAACACGCCGATGCCTTTAATCTCCTGGCCGTCTTGCGTTACAAACCGTTTGCCCAGCAGCTGGTACGTGCCGCACACCATCAGCATGGGCACACCATCATCAGCTAGCATATGCAGTCGGTCGCCAATGCGCAGAATATCTTCCTGGATAACTGCCTGCGCAGAATCTTGACCGCCGCCGCCCAGCACGATGTCGGCCCGGCGCGGGAACATCTGGCCGGCGTGGTGGTAGTGCACCACCGGCTCCAGGCCGTGCCACTCGGCGCGCTTCACCAGCGTTTGCAGGTTGCCACGGTCGCCATAGGTGTTCATCTCGTTCGGATAAATATGCACGATATGGAGTTTAGTCATAGTTCTTTGCCCGCCTTTTGTTCCAGCACTTTGTGCAGCTGTAGCATGCAGGTGTAGCTGGCCAGGATTACTTTGTCGCCGCGCTGTTTGCAAAACGCCGCCAGCGCTTTATCTATGTCCGGCTCGATGGCGCCAACGGCTACATCGTCGTAGTGCAGGCGCAGCGCCATATCAACGGCGCGGCTACCGGTCGTATAGCCGACCTTAGCCTTGGCCCGGCGCAGAGCAGTAAAGTCGATATCCCACAGCCAGGACATATCGCGGCTGTCGGCAATATTGTCGTTGATGGCGATCATTACCGCAGTGCCCTTGCCCACATATGATGCCAACCCCTGGCGAAAACTGGCCGGGTTTTTGACCAGGTTGAGCTGGAGCGAGCTGCGGTTTTTGAGCCAGTAGGCCTGGCCACGGCCAAAGGCCGGCATAACTTCGGACAGCTGCTTAACGAGTGCAACCGACGGCACCTCGGGCAAGATGGCCCGCACCAGTGCGAGCGCACCAGCGGCGTTCTGGAAGTTGTGCTGGCCGGTGACCTGTAACGAGGTCTCGAGCCGTTCTTTGCCGATGCGGTAGGTAGCGTCGGAGCCGTCGAACTTCAATAGTTCTACGGCCAGTGGCACACTTGCAGCCTCTAGCACCGGCTCAGCGCCGCCGTCCACAGCCACCAATTCGTCATCACGAGGAAAGAACTTGAGCAGCCGCGGTGCCACGCCAAAGTATGTTACCGGCACCTTGCCCGTGGCCACGATGGCACTCAGGCGCTTGTCGTCCGCGTTTACCACCATGCCATGTGTGGCCGAGAGTAGCGTTTCGCCGATCAGGCGCGCCACGCTGTCCACTTCACCAAAGCGGTCCAGCTGGTCG
>CAZRWV010000097.1:0-4998 GCA_964603965.1 uncultured Candidatus Saccharibacteria bacterium | reverse complement strand
TCCACGCTCGCGGCGCGCGAGCTGGACCGCTTGGGCGGCAAGCCTGCCTTTAAGGGCTTCGAGGGCTATCCTGACATCATCTGCATTAGCACCAACAACGAAGTGCAGCACAGCATCCCGAACAACCGGCCGTTTGTGAACGGCGACATTGTTAACTTCGACTTTGGCGTGATATACGAAGGTATGATTACCGACGGCGGTGTAACGGTGTGCATCGGCGGCATCGACAAAGCCGATGCCGATGCCAAACGGCTGCTGGTTGGTACTGAACGTGCCTTGCAGGCCGGTATTGATGCCGTACGCGACGGTGCGCACGTGGGCGATATATCGGCTGCTATCCAACAAGTGCTGGAAAACAGCCGCTTAGGCATTGTGCGCGAGCTGGTGGGCCACGGCGTGGGCCACGCCCTGCACGAAGACCCAGAGGTGCCCAACTACGGCCGTCCCGGCATGGGTCCGGTGCTCAAAGCTGGCATGACGATCGCTATTGAACCTATCACCACCCTGGGCAGTCCGCGCATCTTTCAGGCACACGACGGCTGGACGCTGCTGACGGTGGATGGCAGCCGAAGTGCACAGTTTGAGCACACCGTGTTGGTTACTCGGGACGGGGCAGAGATTCTGACCCAGGTCTAAGCAAAGGAATAGCGACGCGGGCCATGTACACCTTGCGCCAGGGGAAACATTAGCGCTATACTGCCAACATGCGAGATTCTGCCGCTCTTACGTACGTCGGCCTTGATATCGGTACCTCGACGGTTCGATGTGTGGTCGGCGTGCGCGATGCCGCCGATCCGGCGCAGATTTCGGTGATTGGCCACGGCAGCAGCCCGAATCAAGGGATGAGGAAGGGCGTGGTGATGCACATCGATGACGCGGCCGAGGCGATTATTCAGGCTGTAACAGAGGCGGAGCGGATCAGCGGCGTGCAGATCCACCGCGCGACGGTGAACGTCAACGGCGCCCACGTAACGGGTTTAAACAGCCGCGGCGTGATTGCCATCTCGAGCGGTGACCGCCAGATCAGCGTCGACGACCGTGAACGGGTCGAAGAAGCCGCCACCATCGTCAAACTACCCCCGAACCGCGAAATCGTCCAAGTGTTTGCCAAAAACTACCGTCTGGACGGCCAAGACAACCTAAAGGACCCCGTAGGCATGCACGGCGTGCGCCTGGAGGTGGATTGCCACATTGTAACGGCGTCAACACCGAACGTCCGCAATCTAGATCTGTCACTCGAAAAGGCGCAGGTACGACCACAACATCACACCGTCAGCAGTCTGGCGGCCGCCGAAGCCGTGCTGGACCGCAAACAAAAAGAGGCCGGCACCTGCGTGCTGGATATCGGTGCGGGCACGACCAACCTGAGTGTGATTGAAGACGGCGAGATCCAGCACGTGGCCGTCATCCCCATGGGCGGCACGCACATCACGAACGACCTGGCGATTGGGCTTAAGACCGATCTGGATGTGGCCGAAGCGGTCAAAATCAAGCACGCCCGCCTGGGCGACAACACCGACCGGCCGGTCAAGATCAGCGCCGAAGGCGGCGCCCACGACTTCTCTGGCGGCATGGTGAACATGATCGTCGAGGCCCGAGTAGAGGAATTGCTCGAATTTGTCGAAAAAGAGCTGCAGCGCATCCACAAAGCGCGTAAGCTGCCCGGCGGCATCGTGATCACCGGCGGCACAGCCCGGCTACCCGGTCTGGCCGACTACACCCGCGACAAACTGCAACTCCCAGCGCGCATCGGCAAAGTCCGCGGCCTGGCCGGCCTGGTCGACACCGTCGACACCCCGGCATTCGCTACGGCTGCTGGCCTGATGCTGCTTGATATTTTGCTCACGCCGTATAGACACGACGACCAAGCGGTGGGGGCACAGAACATCGGTGGCAGCATCTCGGGGATGGTAGGGAAGCTGTTCGGCAAGCTCAAGGGCTAGCGTCGGGAGATAATCGTACTGGGCGCCCCGGTTACCGGAATCCATTGCATATTATGCCTGTATGTGCTATAATATGCGCATGACACAACATACCCCCGATCCACGTGCCGATTTTGCCGAGCTTGGTGAGCAGCTTCGGTCGGCGCTTGCTGGTAGGGCTGCCGGTATACGCCCTGACGACGAGGCTCGCCAGCGCATGGCGGACGGTTTTGCCGGTATGGGTCGAATCGCAGCTGAGGCCCTTACAGGAGATCCCGTGATTGCGACTCGTGCAGCGGGCATGTTTGCTTTGCGGGGCGTGATGGAAGAGGTGGCCGAGGGCAGGGTGCCGTCGATTGAGGTACGGAGAGAGGCATACAACCAAGTAGGCAGGACGTTGCCCGTACTACTTGACCTGCTCGAGGCTAAACAGACCGATGAGTTGCGTGACGCCTTGAACAATGCCTTGAAGATGCAAACCACCCTGGCCGTGCTGCTGCGCCCTCCTATGCCTGGTGACGGTGCAAGAGATTATCCGGCGGGCAGTGAAGATTTGTACGTACTGCCGACTGTGCAGTCAGCGGGCGACGAATCACGTAACCAACCAATAGGAGACCTATCGGTACCAAACATTAGGAACCAAGAGGTGTTTTATCCACTGCGAATTGGTAGATACGAGGGTCGGAGTGCTGATGAGCCTGACTTGGTCGAGGGGTCTGCTCTAATTGTGGACATCATGAGTGTGGTCAAGAAGGGAAGTTTCCAGAAAGAGGCCCTGGGTTACGGGGTTAGAGACGAGGACGCCTTGCCGGGTCAGGATACGCGGATCGGCCGTATTGCGCTGAACGCGCTCCCCATGATTAAACTGATAGCGCAATATGTGGCGCGTGAGACGGCCGGGCGTCAGGTGAAGGCGCCCCATGAGGTGGCCAGTCAGCTACCTGGTGCGGATCTACGCAATGACCTAAAACTCCCTGTCGTACGCAAGTGGCTGCTCAGAAACTCATTGCGACAGCTGTGGGACCCGAATAACGGCAAGGGCAACCCCGACTTGATTAGGCAGAAATTGACGAAGCTGATGCTTCGTAGCAGCTAAAGCTGCCGTCTTGTAACGTATTTGTGTTCGGCCATTGTCGGGCGGAGCAGGTTGGTCCGGTCGATCACGTCCAGGCACTCGTGGGTGTTGTTCGACGCCGATTGGCGTGGTTAGCCGTGCACCAACAAATGTACCCACCCACACTTGAACAGATTATGCCTACCCGCTATACTGGTATGCATAAGATATGAGGGGACAATAACTACATGGCACAGGCAGTCGCACCGGACATTGAGACGTTTGCCCGCATTAAAGTAGTGGGGGTTGGCGGGGCTGGCGGCGCGGCTATCAACCGGATGGTCGATGCTGGTATCGACGGCGTGGAGTTTGTGGCCATCAACACCGACGCCCAGGCGCTGCAGAATTCCAAGGCGACCACCAAGATCCACATTGGGCGCGACACAACGCGTGGCCTGGGTGCTGGTGCGGACCCCAGTGTCGGCGAACGGGCGGCCACGGAATCGTCCGACGAGATCCGCAAGGCGCTCGAGGGGGCCGACATGGTGTTTGTGACCCTCGGTGCCGGCGGCGGCACCGGCAGTGGTGCCGGGCACGTGGTAGCACGGCTGGCCAAGGAACAGGGTGTGCTGGTAGTGGGCTTTGCCACCAAGCCGTTCGCCTTTGAGGGCGAAAAGCGCCGTCGTAACGCCGACCTGGCCATCGACCGTCTGCGCGAATCGGTTGATACGCTAATCATCATCCCCAATGACCGGCTACTGCAGACCATCGACCGTGCGACGCCGCTGCTCGAGGCCTTCAAAGTGGCCGACGACGTGTTGCGCCAGGGCGTGCAGGGCATCTCCGATCTGATTACCGTGCACGGCTTGATCAATCTGGACTTCGCCGATGTAAAGGCCGTGATGAGCAACGCTGGCAGCGCCCTGATGGGCATTGGTCGGGCTAGTGGGGACAACCGTGCCGTGACGGCCGCACAGCAGGCTATCGACAGCCCGCTGCTCGAAGTCAGCATCGACGGTGCCCGCGGCATCCTGTTCAACGTCATCGGCGGCAACGACCTGAGCATGCACGAGATCAACCAGGCTGCCGAGGCGATCACTGCCGCCGCCGATCCGGACGCCAACATCATCTTTGGCGCCACCATCAGCCCCGACCTGGAGGGCGAGATCATTATCACCGTGGTGGCCACCGGCTTTGACGCCAGCTATTTCACCAAGCGCCAGACGGCAACCGTCGGCGATGCTGCCGATGCGCTCCCGGAAGAGGACCGGCCCCGGCCGCTTACGCCCGCTGCGCTCAACGCCAGCGACCAAGAGATGGAAGACATCGACATGGAGCTGAAGGAGCACGTCGAGGCGGCTGCCACCGACTTCCAGCGCGACGATCCGCTACCGAACATCTGGTCGATCCCATCAAATGATGATTCCAGCGACACCAGCGACGATACCGATCACGACGACACCCACGAGCCGCAACCCGGCCCGGCCATGACTGCGCACGAAGAAGACGAGCTGGAACGTCCCTCGTTCCTACGCCGCCTAACCAAGCGCGTCCGCGGCGACTCCGGCATGAATGACGATTCTGGCAAAGACGATCCGAACAAGCTGTAGAGCAGTGGTGGGCGCTATTCGGCCGTCTCGCCAAGCATCAGCCGTAATGTGTCTATAACGCCTTGTGCTTCCGCCGCAGTGACACTATCAAAATCTAACCCTGACTCGGCTTCTTCGCGGCGCGCTTGTTGGATGCGTTTGCTTTCTGCCTCAAAGTCGGTAACTTGCTGCGCAAGATGCTGCTCCAGTGCTGCTCGCGTTGGGGCATGGCCCAGCCGCCTGGCATCATCACGCGGAGGGCGGGGTACCTTTAGATCGCCTTTCAGGCGGTATGGCTCGCCACCGGTGTCGCTGATTACCAGGCAGCTCCATCTCGTATCATTACCGCGGAGGGCTCCCTCCTTAAGCTGGGTTTGTGTGAAGGTCACGAAGCCTAGATCCCCTCGTTCCACCGGCCATCCACCCCTTTTGA
>CAZRWV010000096.1:0-5063 GCA_964603965.1 uncultured Candidatus Saccharibacteria bacterium | reverse complement strand
CAAGAAGAATATTCTGAAAGCTGGATATGAGCTTGTATGCCAGAACTGCACCTTCCCGTTCTGGGTAAGTTTGGTGCATGCTGGCGACTCCGTTAAGTGCGAATCTTGCTTTGGACAGCACCACATGGCTGTGCAGGTGCGCGCGCGCGGCGACATACGGTACCGCCGTAGCGGCCTCTTCGGCCGCGACAACAACCTCGAGGGCAGCGTTCCGGTCATACTGTCGCTCATGCAGCTCAACCACGTAGGTAGGAACATGGAGTGTAAATACTCGACGTCACAGAAAATCATCTCAGCCGAGCTGGGCATTGACTGTGAGACTGGCCTTATTGCACTGGGCGACACCGACGACCGTCGCCCGGGCGTCCTGATCGGGGAGTGTAAGACCAACGGGTCGATAACTTGGGAAGACGCGGCTAACCTGATACAAGTCGCGAAGGTACTGCGAGCGCGTGGCCTGGCCCCTTACATACTGATGGCAAAGCTCGGCGACCTGACCAAAGAAGAGATTAGGATATTCAAGCACATGCGGAGCGACGGCTTTTCACCGCTCATATTCACCCGCACGGAGCTGGAACCGTACGACCTGCATGACGCATACCGTGGGCGATTACCCCAAAACACGCATCCATTCAATTTCGGGGACATAGCAACAATTAGCGCCCACCTGTACCTCGATCAGTAAGCGGCTAGAGAATGCCCTTCAGCCAGGTAATAAAATCGTGATTGAACACTACCCCTATTATTGTTGCAGCGGCCGCGAACATCCACCACAGTAACTGGCTTGCCTTTACAAAGAAGTTATCCGCTTTCATACCCAGAAATGCCAACACCTTACCAGGTAAGTACACCACGCTTTCAACCCAGAAAATTGGATTAAAGGACTCTATGCAGCGCATCTTGCATGTGCCGATAGCACGCTCGAACAGTCTGATATTGGTGCCTACGACGTCTTCGCGTAGGTTATCAAGGTTTTCGGCTGGGGCGATGTTCCCCGTTGCAAGCTGCCCGTACCCAACGGCATCTACGTACGGAATTCGGATCTTATGCAGGCCCGCAATCCTAAATAGCCGCTCGACCTGCACGCCAATTTCCAACAGCCTGGTAGCACTCTCGTTGTCTTGCTTCATCAGGTATGTTTGGTATATCTGGTAGTAACGATTACCGCGCCAATTGTAATACAGATAGTACAGGGCCCTGCCTACCACGACAACAAGCACTAGCAATATCACACGTAAGACCATACGTCCATTCTACTGCTTGCTTGGCCCGCACACCAGCACCAGGCCGTAGCATCTACCCCCCTCAGCCCTTATTACAGCGTTCGTTCTTCGAACAACGCCAGCGCCCGGCTAGCCAGCGCCACCACCGGCTCGGTCATTTCCGCCACACTGCGCGTATATGAAGTGTTGATCGACACAATGCCGCTCAGCAACGCGTCCATCGCCGCCTGCGTCACATAGGCCTCGTCATCCACCTGGAACACCGCCGTGTGCAGGGGATAGGCGTTAGCCGGCTCCAGCATGGGATCCACACTACGCAGCACGTCCTGGCGGTTACGGTCGCTGACTTTGGTGATGGCGTCGAGCAGCTGCAACTTCTCGTCCGTGTTCATCTTATCCATGTCTACAAAGATGCCGGTAACGCGCCGTGCCGCGATGGCGGCGTCGCAGCGGAAATAAAAGCCCAGCACAAACTGCGCAACGCCCTCGTCGGCCATCTGCCGGCCATAATGTTCCATACGGCGGCCGTCGATCAATACAATGTCCGTGCCAGCCTGGACGGCCTGACGGACCTGGTCAAACAACAGTTCGATCACGATGGGGTGTGCGTTGGGATTGGCACCCACCTGGGCACTGCCAGTGGTAACTTCGGGGGTGTAGAGCAGCGCGTCGATCTCTGATCGCTCCATCCTGGTCACTTGGTCAAGCAGCTCCAACATCGCACGGCGACTATCCGGATCAAGCAGGAAATCAGTAAGCTGCGCCTGGTCGTCCAGTGATACACCCTTATCACGCGCCAGTTTAGCAAGTGTTCGGAACTTCACGCCTTGGTCAATAAACAGCACGCTCCGGCCGCGGGCCACCAAACTTTCGCGCACGGCCTGCACGCTTGTGCCCTTACCACTACGGGCCTCGCCTTCGAACGTCAGGACCTTGGTGGCGGGCGCTGCTTTAGCGGGCATATTGGCATCAATATACCATTACGATGGACGTGTGTATACTGAAGGCAAGATGATCAAAATCTATTCCTGGAACGTCAACGGCATCCGCGCCGTTACCAAAAAGAATGCGCTGCAGCCATTCCTGGACAAAGAAAAGCCCGACATCTTGTGCCTGCAAGAGGTCAAAGCCACCGAGGAGCAGGCCGGCCTGGACCTGGATGGCTACCGCGCCTTCTGGTACGCGGCGGACAAGCCCGGCTACAGTGGCACGGCCATCCTGAGCCGCGAACAACCGGTGCGGGTGGTGAACGGTTTTCCGCAGGACATCATCAAGCAATACGGCGTCACTGGCGACATCTTTGGCGATCCGAACGAAGAGGGCAGGGTAATCGCCGCTGAGTACGACAAGTTCTGGCTGGTCACCGTCTACACCCCCAACGCCAAAGACGACTTGGGCCGGTTGGAACTGCGCCACAAGCACTGGGACCCGGCGTTTTTGGCGTACTGCCAGCGCTTGGAGCAAACCAAGCCCGTCGTTTTCTGCGGCGACCTGAATGTGGCCCACACCGAGGACGATCTGGCCAACCCCAAGCCTAACGTCGGCAAAAAGGGCTTTACGGACGAAGAGCGCACCGGCTTCCAAGCCTTTGTGGATGCCGGCTTTGTGGACACGCTGCGCCTGTTCAAGCATGGCAACGGCTACTACACCTGGTGGAGCCACTTTGCCAACTCCCGCGCCCGCAACGTTGGCTGGCGGATCGATTACTTTATGGTTTCCACCGCGCTAAAGGGCGCCGTCACGGCCGCCGACATCCACCCGCAGGTTATGGGTTCCGATCACTGCCCGGTGAGTGTTACATTAGACGTATGAGCGACCTCAAAACCCTCCAAAAACGCGTAGCCGACTTCATCGACGCGCGCGATTGGCGCCAGTTCCACGACGACCCCAAGGGCACCATGCTGGCGCTGGGTGGGGAAGTGGGCGAGCTGATGGAGATCTTCCGCTTCACCACTATCGAGGAGGCGCGCGAACGCATCAAGACACGCCGCGCCGACATCGAGGACGAGCTGGGCGACATCCTCTACATCTTGCTGATGTTCTGCGAGGAATACAGCATCGATCTGGAGGCCGCTTTTGAGCGTAAAGAAGCCAAGCGCGAAGCCAGATACCCCGTAGTCGCATCCAAAGGTGTAAATAAGAAGTACGATCAGCTGTAACATGGCCAAAATCGCAGTTATTCCGGGCATATTTGCGGGCAACTACGTCACTAGAGCCCTCAGGAAGGCCCTAGAGCGGTCCGGGCACAAAGTAGTATCTGATACGGCTTCGGCCGATATCGTCCTAGCGCATTCTGCAGGCTGCTTCTGGCTGCCGCCGGCGGATCCCAAGCAAACGGTGATACTGATAGACCCGCTGTATTGGCCGGGCAAATCCGTTGGAGAGCGGGCCCGCAGTCGTGCCCGCAGCAACGCTCACTTTCGTGACCACAATATTAGCTTCGATGCCTGGCTCGCTCGTAACCTATGGGGGACCTACTACGCCATGGTAACCGCACCGCGCACGATCCGCATCATCCGCCAATCAAGGACATTCGATTTACCAAGCGTTATCTAAGGTCGTACGATCGTCCTAGTGCGCAATGACCATGACGATTGGCTAACGCCGGATCTGGATGAGTTGCAGCACGCCAATCCGGGGCTCAAAGTCATCCGCTTGCCCGGTGAGCACGACGACTTTAATTACCATCCCGAACGCTACGTACATCTGATACAATCTCTGTTGTAAAGAGAAGATGATGCTATCACCCGAAACCGAACACCATTTGCTGGACCTGCAAGCCAATCAGACAAATTATCGGCCAGATCCGGAGATTCAACGTCAGCTGGGCGACAAGGTTGCCATATTGCTGGTGGCGCCGAGCTGTGGTGGCAAAAATACAGTCATGGATGCGACCACCAAGGCCGATGATGATCGTTTTTGTGTCATGGGAACGATCACGAGCCGCGTGCCCCGCGCTGGTGATAATCCCGACTTGTACACCTACTACGACCATACCGACGACGGTTTGGCCGAACTCTTCGCCCGGATCGATACTCATGAGCTCGTCCAATACGCCGTCAGCCCATACGAGCCGTACTATGTCTACGGTAGCGGCATCGGCGACTATCCCAAAATCTTCTGTATGGGCGACATATTTTCGGACGCGGTTGACCCGTACCGCAGCCTCGGCTTCGACAGGGTCATCGCCATAAGCTTAGTTACCGAGCCAGACGTCTGGTTACCTCGATTCAACGAGCGTTTCCCGGTTGGTGATCCGAACCGAGCCGGGCGCATTAGCCACGCCAAACGCAGCCTGTTGTGGTCACTTGCTCAGCAAGAGAGCGCCGGTCATGTTTGGGTCGAAAACCCAAGCCTGCGCCCCATTGGGCAAGCCGCCGATTGGATCATCCAAATCGCCGAAGCCGGCCCCGGCCCAGACGGCACCCGATTGCGTGCGATGGCCCAAGCAACACTCAAACTGTTAGAGGAGATGCGGCCATGATCACCAAAACCACCACGCTGCTATTCCTGCGCCGCGACCACCAAATCCTGCTAGCCATGAAGCGCCGCGGCCATGGCGTGGGCTATTGGAACGGCGTCGGCGGCAAAATCGAGCCCGGCGAGACCATCGAGCAAGCCGCCGCGCGCGAGTGCCGCGAAGAGATCGGCGTTACACCCACCAGCTTCCATAAAGTGGTCGAGCACGACTTTGTACTCTACGAGGGCGACACGCCATACCGCATGAACTGCCACGGCTTTCTGTGCGACGCTTGGGAAGGCGAGCCGGTCGAGACTGAAGAAATGACGCCGCAGTGGTTCGCCGTCGCCGACATTCCGTACGATCACATGTGGCAAGAC